>DASXDG010000161.1:0-5359 GCA_036490795.1 Streptosporangiaceae bacterium | reverse complement strand
AGCGGACAGAGCACGGGAATCCCTGGATCCGGTAGTTTTCGCTGGCCGGAAGTTCGGGTTGACTTGGCCCTTGGGACAAGCCCCAGCCTGGGTTCACCCGGGCAGCCGAGTCCGGGTTGAGGAGGATCGCGTGGAGCTGATGAGCAGCGGCGAATTCGCTCGTGCCTCCGGCCTGTCCCGCAAGGCGCTGCGCCTGTACGACGAGCTGGATCTGCTGCCGCCGGCCAAGGTCGATCCCGAGACGCTGTACCGGTTCTACGATCCGGCCCAGCTTGAGCAGGCCAGGCTCGTGGCCTGGCTTCGTCGCCTGGGTATGCCGCTGGCCAGCATCAGGAAGACGAGCACGCTGGCGCCAGAGCAGGCCGCTGCCGCGCTCAAGCAGTACTGGGACCAGATCGAGGCCGAGACCGCGTCCCGCCGGGAGCTCGCGACGTTCCTCATCGGTTACCTGTCCGGAAGGAATGACACCATGAAAGAACCGTCACTCATCGTCCGCTACGCCGTGCGGTCCGATATCGGGCTGGAACGCCAGGACAATGAGGATGCCGCCTACGCCGGGTCCAGGCTGCTCGCCGTCGCCGACGGGATGGGCGGGCACGCCGCGGGGGAGCGGGCCAGCGCCGCCGTCATCGATGCCCTGCGCCCGCTGGACACCGAGGTACCAGAAGGCGAGTTGCTGAACGCCCTCGATCACGCGGTACGCCGCGCGAAGTCGGCGCTGCGCGACATGGCCGAGGCCGACCCCGCCCTGACCGGCATGGGCACGACGCTGACCGCGCTGCTCTGGTCCGGCTCGCAGCTCGGCCTCGTGCACATCGGGGACAGCCGGGCATACCTGGTCCGCGACGGCGAGGTGTTCCAGATCACGAACGATCACACGCTGGTCCAGTCGCTGCTCGACGACGGCAAGATCACCGCCGATGAAATGGCCTCGCACCCGCAGCGCTCGCTGCTGCTGAAGGCGCTGAGCACGAGCGACAGCGGCAAGAACGACCCGGACCTGCAACTACTCCAGGCCAGGCCCGGTGACCGCTACCTGCTCTCCTCCGACGGCCTGCATGTCACGGTGGCCGCCGCCACGATCGCGGACGTGCTGCTGACCGTCGCCGACCCGGACCAGGCGGCGACCGACCTCGTCAAGCTGGCCATGGAGGCGGGCGGTCCCGACAACATCACCTGCATCGTCGCCGACGTGTCGGTGCCCGCCTAGAGGTCTATCTGCGCCGTCTCACTGACCGAGCAGGGCCAGTCCCAGCTCAGAGGCCTGGTACAGCACAGAACGCCCGGTACGCTCCCTGGTCAGCAGCCCCGCGCGGTGCAGTACGGACAGATGCTGCGACACCGCTCCGGGCGTGACCGCGAACTGCCTGGCCAGCGCCGACGTGGTGGCCGGCGCCCGGAGCGTGTCGAGCATGCGGGCACGTGTCACGCCGATTAGTTCTGATAGGACAGGGACCCCGGGGCTGAGCACGCCGGACAGCGCGTGCCAGACGGTCGCTGCCCCGCGCGCGGGGTAGGTCAGCGTGGTTTGCGACGACGTGGCCTTCCGCGTCGACATGTGCGGCCAGTTGAACACGCTCGGCAACAGGACGATCCCGTCCGGTCCCATTCGTACCCGCTGCACGTCCTTGTTGTCGTCCTCGATGCTGAGCAGCCCGTCCGCCCAGCGCAAGTCGGGGTGCATGTCGCCGAACAGCGCCAGCGCGCCGCCGCGCGCGAGCAGCCCGGTCCGGTACGTGATGTCCGCGTCGAGCACGGACTGGATCCGCTCCCAGTGCGGCGCGATCAGCCGCGCGAAGAACTCGGCGTACTCGGCCGCGATCTCGGCCAGCGACCCGGCCGGGTCACCATCGAGGTCGGTCGCGCTGTCCGGCCATGGCCCGGTCTCGAACACCCGGCGCAGGCTTCCCCGCACCGCCTCAACGGGGGTGGCGCGCAGCCGGGCCAGTTCGTCCTTGATGTCCGGCCGCTGCCCGGCGGGTGCCGGACAGAGGAACTCAGGGATATGGTCCTGGCCGGTGTTGATCAGCGGCCACAGCCGTGGCAGCCGCAGCGGCTTGGCGCTGAGCTCGGCGCGCACCCAGTCCGCCCATGGCCGGTTCACCGCTGGGGTCTCGCGCGAGCCGAGGAGCCGGATGGCCCGCTCGGTCTCTTGCAGCGGCGAAACGGCGAACCGGGTTCCCGCCAGGTCCGCGATACCGAGCTCAAGCACAGTAGGCATTTAGTCAGATGCTAAATCATTTCTCTCATAACTGGCCACTGTGACAGTTGACAACATGTTGCGACGTTCCCTGGGGCAGGCGTACCGCCGGGTGCTCCTGGCCAATACGATCAGCAGCGTCGGCGCGGGCGTGTACGTCTCGGCGCTGCCGCTGCTCGCTGTCACCGTCACCAGGGATCCGAGACTGATCTCGCTGGTGGCCGCGGCCGAGTTCGTTCCGTGGCTGGTCTGGTCCCTGCCCGCCGGCGTGATCGTTGACAGGTACGACCGCGGGGTACTGATGTGGCGCTGCCAGGCGGCGCAGGGCGTGATCATCGGGATGGTCGCGGTGCTGGTCCTGGCGCACATGATCGACATCGGGCTGCTGATCGTGCTCGGCTTCCTGCTCGGTTCGGCCGAAGTCATCTTCAGCAACGCCGCCCAGTCGGTGCTGCCCGACCTGGTCCCCGCGCCGGAGTTGCCGAAGGCGAACGGGAACCTGCAGGTGAGCCTCACCGTGGGGGAGACGTTCGCCGGCCCGCCGGTGGGCAGCCTGCTGTTCGCGGTGTCCCGGGTACTGCCGTTCGGGCTGAACGCTGCCACGTTCTTCGGGTCGGCGGCGCTGCTGTCCGGGCTGCCCAAGCGGTCCGCTCCGGTTACCGAGCAGGCTTCGATGCGCACCCAGATCGGCGAAGGCCTGCGGTTTCTCGGTCAGCACCGTCTGCTCCGTGTCGTCGCCGTGCTGCTCGGCGTGACGAACTTCGCCAGCCAGGTGGGTCAGGCCACGCTGGTTCTGCTCGCCACGCAGACGCTGCACACCGGGACGCGCGGTTACGGCCTGCTGTGGACCGCGTCCGCGGTCGGCGCGATCCTCGGCGGGATGACCAACCCGGTGCTGACGCGCCGGCTCGGCATGGTGCCGTCGATGGTCATCGCGCTGACGGCGTTCGCCGGCGCCTTGGTGGGGATCGGGCTCGCCCCGAACGCCTACGTGGCCGGGCTGATGTTCGCGATCGACGGGTACTTCGTCACCATGTGGAACGTGGTCACGGTCAGCCTGCGGCAGCAGATCGTCCCCGGCGAGCTGCTCGGACGGGTGAACAGCGTGTACCGGATGATCGGCTGGGGCCTGATCCCGGTCGGGGCGGTGACCGGTGGTTTCGTCGCGAAGGAGTTCGGCTACCGCGCCCCGTACACCCTGGGCGGCATCCTGATCGTGCTCGTCGGGGTCGTCACCGTCCCCGTCCTGATCCGTGCCAGCCGCCCCGCCAACTCGGGTCAGTGACCCCACGGGTGGTGACCCCCCACGGGTGGTGACCCCCCACGGGTCAATTGCGCGATTGACTTCGCTAGGGCGTGTCAATCGCGCAATTGACTCGGGTGGATTCCCCTACTTTTTGCCGTCGCGGCGCCGTTGGTACAGCTGGCGGCCGCCCAGGCCGGCGCCGCCGAGCGCGATGAGGATCGCGATAACCAGGCCGGCCGGTGCCAGTGGCACCTGGTAGCCGGTCGCCTCCGCGGGTATCTCCGCCGCTTCGCCCTGCGCCGATGAGCTCGGCGACGGCGAGGCGCTGATCGTCGGGAACAGGCCAGACGCGCTGCCCGGATTGACCACGGACTGGCCGGACCCGGGCAGCGACGGGAGCGGGATGGGCGGCAGCGTCGGTCCCGCGCCCACGGTCTGCGTCGTGGGAGCGGTGCTGTGCTGGGCGGCGGGCGCGGTGGTAGCGGACGACGTGTGCCGGGCCGCCGGCGCGGACCGCGTGATGGTCGGTGACGGTGTCTGCGTCGTCTTCGCGGGAGTGGGGGAGGCGGTCGCAGTGGCGGCCGGGGCGATGACCGCGACGGAGCTCGCGGCGGACGGCGGTGTCCACGGCAGCAGGGTTGGCACGCTGGCCGTAGCGCTCAGCGGCACGGAGGCGGCGCCCGCCGCCGCCGGCTCCTGGACCTGCATCTGAACGCTGGACACGGAACCCAGCACGTTCATCGACGCGATCCAGCACGACGCCGACCCGTCGCCGTCCGGGCAGCCGGACGTGTACGTCGCCCCGGAGCTGAGCTTGACGGTCACGTCCGCGGTGAGCCCGTTCTCGACCCAGACCGTCACCGTGAACGTGGCGGTCCCGCCGGGCTGGATGCTGGCGGTCGCCGGAGCGACGCTCACGCACAGGTCCGTCGGCGTCAGCCCCTGCATCTGCACACACTGAGACCCGGTGGCGGCCGGTCCGCCCGGTCTGTCCGGTCTGGCAGCGGCGGCCGGTCCGGCCGCGGCGGCCATCGCCGGGATAGCGGTGCTGACCAGGACAATCGTGGCCGTGGCCGCAGCTGCGAGTGTGCCTATGACGCGCATGTAAACCGCCAAACGGTCCCAAGGTCCGGTTGTGCGTAATTACTGACGCGTATAGTAACCCTTTTTCAGGCCGGGTCGCGGCGGAATTCCGCGCGCCAGCGGAGCCTGGGCGGGTCTTCCTCGTCGGTGAACTGCTCGACGCGCACCGCGCGGAGCACGCCGCCGGCCACCGCGTCGAGCTCGGCCCGGGTCAGCGCCCACGGCATCATCGCGGGGTCGCGAACCGGGTCTTCCTCGTTGGTAGCACGGGCGATGACCAGCAGCGTTCCGCCCGGGGCGACCGGTCCGCGCAGCGCCTCGATGGCCCCCTCGCGCGCCGCACCGTACAGCGGCTGCACCGTGTACGCCTCCATCACCAAGTCGAAGGCGCCCGCCCACTCCGGCGGCAGGTTCAGCAGGTCGGCAGTGACATACGTCACGGGCGACCCGGGGTTCTCCCGCCGCGCCGCGGCGACGGCCGAAGGCGCCACGTCGAACGCGGTCACCGCGAAGCCGACCCGGGCCAGGAACTCCGCGTCATAGCCCAGCCCGCAGCCGACGACGAGCGCGCGCCGGCCGTCGCCCGACATGGCTTCGGCCCAGGAGACCAGGTTCGGGTTCGGCGTGCCGTCGGCCCACGGGACTACGGAAATGCCTGCGTCGGCTTCCGCGTACAGCTTCTCGAACCATCCGGTGCCGTCGCCCGAGGCCGCCGCCTCGGCAGCGAGCTGGCGTGCGCGGAGGCGATCGCGTTCGTCGTCAGTTTGCACCAGATGAGCGTATTACCGCCGCCCAGCGGCCTGCGGCGCGGGCCTTGCCGCAGTCGGCAA
>DASXDG010000160.1:0-4561 GCA_036490795.1 Streptosporangiaceae bacterium | reverse complement strand
GCACCTGCCGGTGCAGGTCTCGCAGCAGCGGATTCCCCGCCACCCTCGGGAACACCCGGTCATACTGTGCCGCCCAGTCCAGTTCCTCCACTGGGCAAGGCTAATGATCGCCCATGGCCACGTCGAGGAACACCGTGCCAGCGAAGAACGTCAACACTCACGGTCACCATCCTGCTGATCGTTTGTGAGCGATATGCATGCTATTCTGCGTGCATGCTCGCTCACGAACGCGCCGAGAGGATCGTCGAGCGGCTGCGTGAACGAGGCACCGTCTCCGCTCAGGAACTGGTGCGGATGCTGCGGGTGAGCGCGCCGACCATCCGCCGGGACCTCGAACGGCTGGAGAGCGAGGGCGCGCTGCGGCGGGTTCACGGCGGCGCCTTCCTTCCCGGTTCGCTGGCGGCGGATGCCGGTCCGCTCGCGGTCGGTGCCGGTCCGCTGGCGGATGCCGAGGAGGCCCCGTTCGCCGATGTGGTCGACGACCACGCGGCGGAGAAGGACGCGGTGGCGGCCGCGGCCGCGGCGCTGGTCCAGCCGGGCCAGGTCGTTCTGCTCGATATCGGCACGACGACGATGCGGATCGCGCGCCACCTCCGCGGCCTGGGCATCACGGTGATCACCGCCAGCCTGGCCGTGCTCGACGTGCTCAGGCGCGACCAGACGTGCGAGCTGGTACTGCTCGGCGGTTCCGTACGGCGCAACTACCAGAGCCTGGTGGGCCCGCTCACCGAGGACGCGCTGGCCAGCGTCCGCGCGGACATCGCATTCCTGTCCTGCACCGGCGTCCGGCCGGACGGTTCGGTCGTCGACGACATCTCCCAGGAGGCCACGCTGAAACGCGCCATCGTCCGCTCCGCGAACCGGGTGGTACTCACCGTGTCAGCCGCGAAGTTCCCCGGTTCCGGCTCGCTGCGCATCTGCCGGCTGGACGACCTCAACGACCTGATCACCACCGACGGGGCGGACGAGCCGACGCTCGAACGTGCCCGCCAGGCAGGAACGAACGTGATCCTCGCATGAAACTCTCCATCATCGGCGGCGGCGGGTTCCGCGTGCCGCTCGTCTACCAGGCGCTCGTTTCCGAGCGGATGCCGCTCATCGACGAGGTCTGGCTGCACGACACGTCCGCGTCGCGCCTCGCGGTGATCGAGAGCGTGCTCAGCCAGCTGCCGCACCCGATCCCGGTGCACGGCACCACCGTCCTCGACCAGGCGCTCGAGGGCAGCGACTTCGTGTTCTCCGCGATGAGGGTCGGCGGCCTCGCGGGCAGGATCGAGGACGAGCGGACCGCGATCGAGCGCGACGTCATCGGTCAGGAGACCACCGGGCCGGGCGGGATCGCGTACGCGCTGCGCACGATCCCGGTCGCCCTGCGGATGGCTGAGCGCGTGCGCGCGCTCGCCCCCGATGCCTATGTCATCAACTTCACCAACCCGGCGGGCATGATCACCGAGGCCATGCGGGAGGTTCTCGGCGACCGGGTGATCGGCATCTGCGATACGCCAAGCGGGCTCGGCACCCGGATCGCCGAACTGCTCGACGTACCCGCCGAGGAGGTCAGGCTCGACTACGCGGGCCTGAACCATCTCGGTTGGCTCCGGGGCGCTTTTTATCAGTCACGCGACCTGGTGACGGAGATCCTCGGTCGTGACGAGGCGCTCGCCCAGCTGGAGGAAGCCCAGATCATGGGCGCCGACTGGCTGCGCACGCTGGGCATGATCCCCAACGAGTACCTCTATTACTACTACTTCGACCGTGAGGCGCTGCGCGCGGTCCGCGGCGAGACTCGCGGCGAGTACCTGCTCGGTCAGCAGGACGGTTTCTACCGGGAGGCGGCCGCGGATCCGGCTGACGCGCTGGCGGCGTGGCAGCGAGCGCTTAGCGAACGGGTTTCGTCCTACATGGCCGAAGCCAGGCCGGAAGGCACGGAGCGGCCCGCCAGCGGCGGCGGTTACGAGTACGTGGCGCTCGGCCTGATGAGGGCGATCGCACTGGACGAACCCAGGACCATGATCCTCAACGTGCGCAACGGGGACGCCCTGCCCGGGCTTCCCTCCGATTCGGTGGTGGAGGTCCCCTGCCACGTCGACGGCAAGGGTGCCCGGCCCGTGCCGGTCACCGCGCCCAGCGGCGCGGAACTAGGCCTGCTGCAGCAGGTCAAGGCCGTCGAGCAGTACACGATCGGTGCCGCGAGGGACCGCGACCCGGAGTCGGCCCTGAAGGCCTTCGCCTTGCACCCCCTGGTCGACTCGGTCCCGGTCGCCCGCGAATTGCTCGCCGCCTATCGCCGCAACACCCCCACCCTCTTCGGCACCTGAGTGCGACCGCCGGTTTCCGCAAGGAGGTCCGCGGCGCGCGAGACCCCTCAGGTGGAGCCCCGCGTGCCGCGAGCCTCCTTAGTGGGGCCCCGAAATGGGGGCCCCGAAATGGGGGCGGGGCAGGGACGCCAGCAGGAGCTGGGTGTAGGGGTGGGACGGGGCCGTCATCAGCTGGTCGGCCGGGCCGACGCCGGTCTCGGCGCGGATGTCCGCGAGCAGGTTGAGGATCTGCGCCTGCACCGAGACGTCGAGCGCGGCGACCGCCTCGTCGAGCACCAGGACGGCGGGCTGGACCGCCAGCGCGCGGGCGATCGCGACGACCTCACGCTGCTGGTCGCCTCGTTCGCGATCTTCGGCTGCGTCTACCTCGCGCCAGGCAACCCGGTGACGTTCCTGCTGGCCGGCCGCGCCGCCAGCCCGGCCAACATCAGTGCTGCCGAACCCGGTGCCGGTGCCGCCTGCCGGGAACCGTGCCGTCGGTGCGGCCGGTGAGCGTCTTCCCGCAGCCGGGCTCCCCCACCAGCGCGACCGTCTCGGTCGCGCCCACGGTCAGGTTCACCCCTTCAAGCACGTCACGACCGGTCCCCGGCAGTCGCGAGGAAAGGCGAGGCGATCACCGTCGAACTCGTCGCGGCAAAAGCACCGGCGCAGTGATCGAGCCGACCGAAGCCGATCCTGTCGGGAAAGGGGTCAGATTCGACCCCTTTCCCGACAGGATTCCGGATCTAGTCTCAATGGCGGCGCACTGAACCTCAGCGGCAACATGGGAATTGGTGACATCAGCGATACGACCTCAGCAGCGGGCGCAGTCACGCGGCGTCGATAGTTGAGGAAGTCAATGACGCAATCGACACCCTCTAGCAGGCTCAATCACGCAATTGACCCGGGTCGATCCGCGTCCATCGTGGCGTAGTCGATGCCGCCGGCGGACGTGTCGTAGGTGCCGGCGGTCAGCATTTCCGTCGCCGCGCGGGCCGCGACCGCGTAGGCCGCCTGCGCGATGGCCGAGCCCAGACTGATCCTCGCGACGCCCGCGCCGGCCAGCGAAGCCACCGATGGCCCGCCGGGCCCGGGATCAGCGTGAATTTCTCCAGCCGATACCAGGCCCAGCGGGCCTAAGTCCGTGACTACCGGGGCGGGCCGGCCGCCAGCGTGATCTTGCTGGTGGTCGAGTGCCCGGACAGGTTCACCCAGGTGATCGTCACGCTGTCACCCGGCTTGTAGGACGACAGATCGGCCAGCAGGCCGTTGGGCGACCCGACCGCCTTGCCGTTCACCGCGGTGATCACGTCACCGCCCCGCATGCCCGCCGTGGCCGCTGGGGTATTGCAGATCGAGCCGATGATCAGCGTCCCGGACTTCACCTGAGCCGCGGAGGTGGGCACTGGCATATCCGCGTTGCTGTCGTAGCAGGTCTGCTGACCTCCGCCGCCGCCGAAGCCCGATTCGCCGCTCATTTCCTGTTCGGCCTGCTGCAGCTGGGCCGCTGGGCTGCTGCTCGTGCCGTAGGTGAACACGCCGATGAACGGCGGGTACCCGAGGCTGATCGTCGAGCTGCCCTGACCCGCGGTGATCTTGTCCACGATGGACAGCGCGGTGTTGATCGGGATCGCGAAGCCGGTGGCCTGCTGATCACCGTACGACACGCCGTCGCCGGCCGTGTTCATGCCGATGACCTGGCCAGAGGAGCTGGCGAGCGCGCCACCGGAGTCGCCAGAGACGATGTCGGCGTCGGTCTTGAGCATGCCGTGCAGGGTCTCGCTGGCATCGGTCCCGTTGTCATCGCTGGCGGTGATCGTCTGGTTGATGCCAGTCACCTTCCCAGCCGCGGGCACGATTTCGCTCTCCCCCTCCGCGTTGCCCATCGCGAGCACCGAATCGCCGCTCTTGACCGTCGACGAATCCCCGAGCGGGATCGTCCGCAGCCCGGACGCATTTTCCAGCTGGACCGCCGCGACGTCACCGGTCTCGTCGTAGCCGAGCACCTTGACCTTGTAGGTCTTGCCGGTGGCCAGGACCGTCGCGCTGATGCTCGTCGCGTTTTCGATCACGTGGTTGTTGGTCAGCACCAGGCCGCTGGAACTGATCACCATGCCAGTACCGGCCGCTGCCTCTGCCTGGTAGTTGAGCGAGTCCTTGATGATCACCAGGCCGGGCTTGACCTTGTTGTAGATGGCTTGATCCGCCGAGCTGAGCTGGCTCCCACTGCCGCCCAGGCCACTTCCGCCTAGACCGCCGCTGCC
>DASXDG010000159.1:0-14644 GCA_036490795.1 Streptosporangiaceae bacterium | reverse complement strand
CGTCACGCGACCGCGTCCGCTCGGTCCCCGAGCCGCCGTCAACGCGGAAGAAACGTCCAACGCGGAAGAAAACCATGCTCACAGCAACCTTTTTTAACGCGTTGCACAAAAGTACCGCGCTGATGACCGGTCGTCGCGTTGGTGACCCGCCGGTCGCGACACAACATCCCATGAGGCACTTGACGGGGAGGCCGGTACAGCGCGAAGTCCTCGCTGGCCGGAGGATCGCGTCCAGCTCGATCAGCTCTCGCTTCTCCCGCGCCGCGCTCAGCTCGGCGGTCGAGTACGCGGAGCCAAGCCTGCTCCAGGCCACCAGGCCGGCGTTCGGCGCGGCGCGCGTCCGCTCGGGAAAGCTGGTGAACGCTCCCGGTACGAGGTCAGGCGACACGGGCCGTATCACCACGGCCAGTTATGACAGCTTATGGTCTTTTCTGCGGCAGGGAACGGGCGTAGCCGATGCCTTCGCGCACCCATCCGGCGAGCCGCTCGTCGTCGGCCAGTTCGCCGGCGGTGACGCGCAGCCAGTTCCGCATCTGGCGGCCGCCCATCACCGCAATCGTCGCTGGTGTTGTCGCCAGCAGCGCGGCCGCCCTGGCCGGGGCCACCCGGACCAGAATGCCGCCCTGGCCGGACGCGGTGATCGCCATGTTGCCGCCGATCAGGAACGCCAGGCCGCCGAACATCCTCTTCTCCGTGAGGTAGGGACCGGGCTCGATCAGGTCCCTGATGCGGTCGGCTAGGTCCTGGTCATAAGCCATAACCAGATCATAACGACGAATGGCTGGCCGCGCTGGTTACGGTCATCTTGCGCACGGTGAATGTCGGCCGGGTTCCTGGCTCGCGTCGCGGTATTGTCGGTGACGGAGCGGTCACAGCAATGGGGGGCTGAGGAGCCGACGGTGGCAGGTGAAGAACTAGAGCGCCGCAAATTCCTGGGCGTGGCGGCAACGGTGGGCATGGCGGCGGCGGTCGGCGCGACGGCCGGCTGTACCGGCGGACATCCGCCGGCCAGCGCGGCGGGCGGCACCGGCCGGGTCGCACGCAAGAGCACGACGGCGGCCGAACGCGACCTGTCCGGCGATCCGCACTTCTGGGTCGACTCGCTAGGCCCGGTCAACGCGATCCAGGGCTACACCGACACGGTCAGCGTGCTGCCCGGCGAGAACTTCAGCCTGCACGTGTCGACCACCGGCAAGTCGTACCGAGTGCAGGCGTTCCGGGTCGGCTGGTATCGCGGTGACCAGGCGCGCTTGATCTGGCAGTCCGGTGAGATCCGCGGCCACCAGCAGGACGACGGTTCCTTTGTCTCCGCCACCCGCACCGTGCTGGCCGGCTGGGAGCCGACGCTCACCATTCCCACCGGCGGCTGGCCCGCGGGCGCGTATCTGCTCAAGCTGATCGCCGACAATGGCCACCAGCGCTATGTGCCGTTCGTGGTGCGGTCGCAGGACGGCGCGGGCAAGACCGTTATCGTGCACGCGCCGGAGACCTGGCAGGCCTATAACCTGTGGGGCGGCTACAACCTGTACCAGGGCCAGGACGGCAGCTACGACACCCGCTCCTACGAGGTCAGTTTCAGCCGGCCTTACGACGGCGACGGCGCGATCAGGTTCATGGTGTACGAGCGGGCGTTCGTCGTGCTCGCCGAGAAGACCGGCATCCCGCTGGCGTACACGACGGGACTGGACATCGAGCGCGATTGCGGCGTGCTGAATAACGCGAGCGCGATCTACACGCTCGGGCACGACGAATACTGGACACCGCAGCGGCGCGCCGCCGTCACCAAGGCCCGCGACGCCGGCACGAACCTGGCGTTCATGGGCGCGAACACCTGCTACCGCCGGATCAGGCTGGGCCCGTCGGCCGAGGGAACCGCCGACCGGCAGGTCATCTGCTACAAAACCAACGTCGAGCAGGACCCGATGTTCCACATCGATCCCACGCAGGCGACCACCGACTACCGGCTGCCGCCTTCCCCCGACCCGGAATCCTCGATGACCGGCGTTCTCTACGAGGGCTATCCGGTGGACGCGCCCTACGTGATCCACCAGCCAGGCCACTGGCTGTACGCCGGCACCGGGGCGTACCGGGGGCAGTCGTTCGATCACCTGGTGGGTGTGGAGTTCGACCGGGTCAACCTCAGCTACCCGACGCCGCGTCCGATCGAGGTGATCGCGCACTCGCCGGTCGTCCTCGCGGGGCAGCCGGATCATTCGGACACCGCGTACTACACGACGTCCAGCGGGGCGGGTGTGTTCGCGTCCGGCACCATGCGCTGGGTGGAATCGATGATGGCCGGCCATCGCGGCGACGGGGATGACCACAACATCTCCGCGACGGCGGCCGACTTCGTGACCAAGGTGAACACCAACCTGCTGCTCGCCTTCGCCAAGGGGCCGGCTCGCGAGCACTACCCGCCCGCCAAGGACAACCTCGGCGACCTGTGATCCGGTCACGGCCTGGCGGATGCCAGGTCGCCGGCGATGAAGCGCGGGACCCGGGAGATCGCCAGCAGCAGCGCCGCCCATCGGGGGATGACGCGGCCGCGGTAGAGCGCGACGCCGAGCAGTATCAGCGCGATCTTCGCCAGGCCGCGGCTGGCCGGCCGATTTCAGAACGTCCTGATGGCGATCTCCGCGGGTGCGCCGAGCAGTTCGTCGATCTCCGGGTCGAGCCTGCTGAGCGTGAGCGAGGTGCCGGCCATGTCCAGCGACGTGCAGTACTCGCCCACGTAGTTGCGCCGCACGTTGATGCCGCGCTTGGCGAGTTCGCTGTGTGCTCGGCCGTACAGGAGGTACAGCTCACTGATCGGGGTACCGCCCAGGCCGTTGATCATGAGCGCCACGTCGTCGCCGCTGTTGAACGGCAGGTCGGAGACGACCGCCTCGAGCAGTTCGTCGACGATCTCGTTGGCACTGGCCAGCTTCTCCCTGCGCCGTCCTGGCTCGCCGTGAATGCCCACGCCCATCTCCATCTCATCCGCGCCGAGTTCGAACAGCGGCGAGCCTTTGGCCGGCGGCGTGCAGGAGGTCAGTGCCATCCCCATCGTCCTGGTGACCGCGTTGACCTTGTTGCCGATCCGGATCAGTTCGTCCAGGTCGGCGCCTTGTTCCGCGGCCGCGCCCACCGCCTTGATCACGAAGAAGTTGCCCGCGACTCCGCGCCGCCCGACGGTGTACGTCGAGTCCTTCACCGCGACGCCCGCATCGCCGCCGCAACCCGCTCGTCTGCCGCGGCGCACATCCCGACAACCGCGAGGGCAGGATCCGCGCTGGTGAGCAGCCCCGCTATCCCGTCTGGCCCGGGCTGTCCATGTTCGTCCGCGCCGCACGGCATGCTGAGATCCGCCAGTACTACGTCCGGTCGCGTCCTCTGGCAAGCCTGCACGGCCTCGGCTGCGGTGGCGGCCTCGCCGACCACCTCAAGTCCCGGTTCAGTCCAGGTCAGCAACCGGGCGACGCCGGCCCGCAGGGCGGGCTGTGCGGCTGCTACCAGCACCCTCAGCCGTGAGCCGGCCGGCTCGACGTCGTGCGCGTAGGGGAACCTAGCCCGGATCCGGGTGCCCCACCCAGGCACCGAATCAACCTCCACGGTCGCGCCGAGCGCACTCGCCCGGTCCGACATGGCACGCAGCCCGAGACGATCGCTCTGCCTTCCCGACCTCGGGTCGAACCCCTGGCCGTCATCCTGGACCAGCAGCGTGACCGCTCCCGGCTCATAGAGCAAGCCGAGACGCACCGATCGTGCTCGCGCGTGCGCGACGATGTTGGTGAGCGCTTCCCTGGCGGTGCGCAGTACTTCGCGCGACAGTTCCCCGTCGAGCGGGACCGGAACGCCTGCTGAGACGAACCCGGCCTCGAGGTGACCGGTGCTCTGCGCCCAGGTGACCTCGGAGCGCAGCGCCGACTCAAGCGTGCGGCCGTCGAGCGGTGAGGAGGCGAGCCCGAGCAGCGTCAGCCGGGTCTGGACCAGCGCGTCTCCCGCGGTGACGCTGGCCTGCCGCAGTTGTTCAGCCGCCGCCTCCGGTTCGGTGGCGAGGCTGTGGCCGGCGCTGTCGATGAGGACCCGGACGCTGACCAGCCGCCGCGCCAGCGTGTCATGCAGTTCGGCGAGCATGCGATCGCGTTCCGCCGCCACCGCCTCGGACCTGGCGCGCTCCTCTGCCTCTTCGTGCATGCGCGCATTGGCCAGCGCGATCGCCGCATGCTTGGCGAACAGCCGGAGAAGCTCGGCGTCGGCCGGCCCGAACGCGCGCTGGTCGTCCCTGCTGAACACGACGCACGCCCCGATGATCCGGCCGCGCCATTCCAGCGGCACCCCGATCACGCCACGCAGCGTGGCCCGCGACTCCGGAGCCACGTGACCGCCCGGTACGTCATCGTACCGATCGAACCAGGCCGGCGCCCTTCGCGCGACGACCGCGCCCGTCATTCCCTCGGTCAGCGGGAAGACCCGGCCCGATTGGCAGGCGACCCCGATGTCCGCTTCCTTGCGGTAGGTACCCGCGGCTTCATCGACGCTGCAGATCGATCCGGCGTCACAGCCGAGCAGTTCGGTGCACCGGAGCAGTATCCGCTCGAGCAGCGGGCGTAGCGAGAACTCGCCGGCCAAGTCTTCGGCGACCGCGATCAGGCTCGCCGCACGCACGGCCGCCTCGTCGCCTGGCGGGCGCTGGGCAACCGGATGGTCGGGCACTTGTCCTCGGATCACGATCAGAGCTGGCGGAACAAGTCGGTCCGAGCATCACCCGGCCGAAGCGGAAACGTCAAGTTCTGGCTGCGGCGAGATGTCGCACCGTGGCACCATCAGAGCCGTGTTCCACGCGGATCTGCATGTTCATTCCCGTTTCTCCCGTGCGTGCAGCAAAGACTGCGATATCGAGCATCTTTCCTGGTACGCGTTGCGCAAGGGCCTCACCGTCGTGGGCACCGGGGATTTCACGCACCCCGCGTGGCGGCAGGAATTGCGAGAAACGCTCGTGCCCGCCGAGCCCGGATTGTTCCGGATGCGTCCGGACCTGGAAAAACGGCTCGCGCGCGATACCGTTCCTTCGTGCGCGGGAACCGTGCGATTCATGCTTTCCGTGGAGATTTCCACGATCTACAAGCGTGACGATCACACCCGCAAGGTGCACCATCTGCTGTACGCGCCTAGCTTCGACGCCGCGGACCGGATCACCGCCGCGCTGGCCAAGATCGGCAACCTCGCCTCCGACGGCAGGCCCATCCTCGGCCTGGACTCCCGTGACCTGCTGGACATCACGCTGTCCGCGGGCGAGGGCTGTTTCCTCGTGCCGGCCCACGTCTGGACGCCCTGGTTCGCCGTCCTCGGCTCCAAATCGGGATTCGACGCGGTACACGACTGCTACGCGGATCTCGCCGAGCACATTTTCGCGATCGAGACCGGCCTGTCCTCCGATCCGGCGATGAACTGGACCTGCTCCTCGCTCGATTCATATCGCCTGGTCAGCAATTCGGACGCGCATTCTCCGCAGATGCTGGGCCGTGAGGCGACGACGTTCGGCACCAGCCTGGACTATTACGCGATGCTGGCGGCGCTGCGCACAGGAAACGGGCTGGACGGGACCATTGAGTTCTTTCCCGAAGAGGGGAAATACCATCTCGACGGGCACCGCAAGTGCGGTGTCCGTTTCGAGCCGGAGGTCACTCGCGAACACGGCGCGATCTGCCCGGAATGCGGGAAGCCGCTCACCGTCGGCGTGCAGCACCGGGTGGCGGAACTGGCGGACCGGCCGGCGGGATACCGGCCGCCCGGCGCGGCCGGATTCACCAGCCTGGTGCAGCTCCCCCAGATCGTCGGCGAGATCGTGTCCACCGGGCCGAAGAGCAAGAAGGTGGTGACCGAGGTCAGCCGGCTCACCGCCGCGCTCGGACCGGAGCTGAGCATCCTGTGCGGCGTCCCGCTCGACGACATCGCCAGGGTCGGCGGCTCGCCGCTCGGCGAGGCGATCACCAGGCTGCGCCGCGGCGAGGTGATCAGGGACGCCGGCTTCGACGGCGAATACGGCACGATCAGGCTGTTCGAGCCCGACGAGCTAGCCGGGGCGACGCTGTTCGCTGTGGAACAGCCGCGGCTGGCACCCGCGCCCGCGCCTATCAGGACCGATACCGCGGCCGTTCCTGAGCCGGCCGTTCCTGAGCCGGCCGTTCCCGGGCTTGGCGTTCCCGGGCTTGGCGTTCCCGGGCTGGTCGCCGCGACGACGGGAACGCTCCTCGACGGATTGGACCCTGATCAGCGCGCCGCCGCGGGTGCGCCAGGGCCGCTGCTCATCATCGCGGGGCCGGGCACCGGCAAGACGCGCACGCTCACCCATCGCATCGCTCACCAGATCGTGGACCTGGACGTGCCCGCGCGGCAGTTCCTCGCGGTCACGTTCACCAGGCGGGCGGCGGAAGAGATGCGCGAGCGGCTCGCGGTGCTATGCGGCCGGCGGGGCGATCAGATTACGGTGACCACGTTCCACGGCCTGGGCCAGCAGATCCTGCGCGAGCATCATCGCGCCGCCGGACTTCCGCGCGAGTTCGCGGTGGCCGACGAGGCTGTGCGGCTCGCCGTCGCCACCGAGCTGACCGGGTCCGAGCGGGACGGACGTGCCCTGCTGGCCGGCCTGGACGACGATCGCGACGGCAAGCTCGCGCTGCGCAAGGAACTGCTGGCCCGCGCCCTGGTCGACTTCGACGGGCTGGTGGAGATCACGGCGGAACTGCTGGGCGACGACCCGTCGGTGGCGGCGGCGTTGCGCGCCCGCTGGCCGCTGGTCAGCGTCGACGAGTACCAGGACGTTGACGCCACGCAGTACAGCCTGCTGCGTTCGATCAGCGGCGACGGGACAGGCCTGACCGCGATCGGCGACCCCGACCAGTCCATCTACGGCTTCCGCGGCGCGGACGTCGGTTTCTTCCTGCGGTTCGCCTCGGACTTCCCCGCCGCGACCACGGTGCAGCTGACCACGAACTACCGGTCGAAGCCCGCCATCGTGACCGCCGCGATGCAGGCCATAGCTCCCACGACGCTCGTGCCAGGCCGGGCCGCGTCCGCCGCGCCCCGCGCGTCCGCCGCGCGCGGCGAGAGCGCGGATCCCGCCGTCACCTTCCACGAGGCGGCCGACGAACACGCCGAGGGATCCTGGATCGCCGCCACGATCGACCAGCTGATCGGCGGCACATCTTTCCATTCGCTGGACAGCGACCGCGCCGACGGGCGTGAACAGGGCAAGGCCGGGCTGGCGGACATCGCGATCTTGTACCGCACCGATGCGCAGGCCGCTGCGCTCGGCCAGGCGCTCACCCGGGCCGGGCTGCCGTACCAGAAGCGTTCGCATGACCTGCTGACGCGGCGGCCGGGCGTCGCCGACGTGCTGGCCGAAATGCGGCTGGCTCACGGCGACGACGTCCACGGCGCGCTGGCCGCCGCCGTCCGCGCCATCGTCGCCAGCAGAGGTGAGCGCCACCCGACCGCGGTCGACATCCGCGCCGCGGGTGAGGTGCTGACGCCGCTCGCCCGCCAGTGCGGCACGGACATGGAACGCTTCCTCGGCGAGATCTCGCTTGGCGCGGAGCCGGACACGCTCGACCCGCGCGCGGAGGCGATCAGCCTGCTCACCCTGCACGCCGCCAAGGGACTCGAGTTCGAGATCGTGTTCCTGGCCGGCTGCGAGAGCGGCCTGCTTCCGTTGCGGTTCCCCGGATCCGATCCCGACGTGGCAGAGGAGCGGCGGCTGCTGTTCGTCGGAATGACCAGGGCCCGCGGCAGGCTGCTGCTCAGCTGCGCGCAACGGCGGAGCAGGTACGGCGCCGACCAGGCAACCGGCCGGTCCGGGTTCCTCGCGGCGATCGAGCCCGCGCTGCTCGGCGCGACGACGGCGCGGCGCCCCCGCAAGAGCACCGGCCAGCAGCTGCGCCTGCTGTGACCGCCAGCTACCGTTGCTACTGCGCCTGATGTTACGTATGGGATTCCGGCCCGGAGCCCGCTGTGGCGGAATCCGGGATCCAGGAGAGAAAGTGGTCAAATATGACCCTTTGCTCTCCACGGTCCTCTTTGAACGGCGAGGCCGGCCGTAGGCGTCTCAGGAGGCAGGGCCGTCCCGAGCCAGGCGCCGGCCCGTCGCGGATCGCCCGCCGGCCGGGCACGGGCCGCCGGTTCGGCACGGACAAATCACGCAAAACGGGCCTCTTTGTCGAGACTCTGAGTATCGTGCGCGTGGCGTTCCGGGTTTCCGGAACGCCACGCGCACGATCACGCCCGATGTGGTCATCAGCGCGGAGATGATGTCCCAGCACGGAAGAAATGCCTGCTCGCGGCATAGATAATTACCGCGTTGGAGTTAAGTTCCGCGCAGTTGCGCAGCGCGCGGGCAGCGCGGGGGCGGCGCGGGCCCAGCCCGGGGGCCCAGCCCAGGGGGCCGGTGCACGGCCGGCGCACGGCCGGCGTACGGCCGGCCCGGGGCGGCGCACGTCAACGTATCCCGAGCGAGCCGGCACGCGGTCTCAGGTTGAGACATTCAATAACTTGTATGGTTCGTGTTTACGGTTGTAGGGTCATGATCATGACCACCGCCGAGGAGTTGCGCGGTGCCGGCTTGCGGGTGACGGCCGCTCGAGTGGCGCTGCTTGAGACAGTGCGCAGCGGCGATCACCTGGATGCCGACGCGATCGCCTCGCGGGTGCGCGATCGGGTGGGTCACGTCTCGCTGCAGGCCGTATACGAAGCCTTGCACGCGCTCACCACCGCGGGCCTCGTCCGCCGGATCGAGCCGGCCGGGAGTGCCGCGCGGTACGAGGGCCGCGTCGGAGACAATCACCACCATGTCGTCTGCCGGGCGTGCGGCGTCGTCGCCGACGTCGACTGCGCGGTCGGCGAGGTGCCCTGCCTGACCGCCTCCGACGACCGGGGATTCTCGATCGACGAGGCCGAGGTCGTCTACTGGGGCCTGTGCCCTGACTGTTCCATCGCCACCAGTTCATGACTATCTACATCCGGAAGGATTCCCGTGCCTGAGAACCATGACCCACTAGTCGTCGAGGACGCGACCCCTGAGGGCGGGGCCGGCGAGGGCTGCCCGGTCTTTCCCGGCCGCGTACACCCCACCATGGGTGACGCCAACCGTGAGTGGTGGCCCAACAAGCTCAATTTGAAGGTCCTGGCCAAGAATCCGGCAGTGGCGAACCCGCTCGGCGGCGAGTTCAACTACGCGGAGGCGTTCAACTGCCTCGACCTCGCGGCGGTGAAGGCGGACATCGCCGAGGTGCTGACCACCTCGCAGGACTGGTGGCCCGCGGACTTCGGCCACTACGGCCCGCTGATGATCCGGATGGCGTGGCACAGCGCCGGCACCTACCGGATCAGCGACGGCCGCGGTGGCGGCGGCGCCGGCCAGCAGCGTTTCGCGCCGCTGAACAGCTGGCCGGACAACGTCAACCTGGACAAGGCACGCCGGCTGCTGTGGCCGGTCAAGAAGAAGTACGGCCAGAAGCTGTCCTGGGCCGACCTGCTGATCCTCACTGGCAACGTGGCGCTGGAGTCGATGGGCTTCAAGACCTTCGGCTTCGGCGGCGGCCGCCCGGACGTCTGGGAGTCCGAGGCCGACGTCTACTGGGGACCGGAGACCACCTGGCTCGACGACGAGCGCTACTCCGGTGACCGGGAACTTCAGGAGCCCCTTGGCGCGGTCCAGATGGGCCTCATCTACGTCAACCCGGAAGGCCCGAACGGCAACCCGGACCCGCTCGCGGCCGCTCGCGACATCCGTGAGACGTTCCGCCGGATGGCGATGAACGACGAGGAGACGGTCGCCCTCATCGCCGGCGGTCACACCTTCGGCAAGACGCACGGCGCCGGTCCGTCCGAAGCGGTCGGGCTCGACCCGGAGGCCGCTCCCATCGAGGAGCAGGGCCTGGGCTGGCGGAGCAGCTACGGCACCGGCAAGGGCCGTGACGCGATCACCAGCGGCTTGGAGGTCACCTGGACAGCGACGCCGATCGCGTGGGACAACAGCTTCCTTGAGACCCTGTTCGGCCACGAGTGGGAGCTGACCAAGAGCCCGGCCGGCGCGAACCAGTGGAAGCCGAAGAACGGCGCGGGGGAGGGCACGGTCCCTGACCCGCAGGACCCGGCGCTGCGGCGGCCGCCGACGATGCTGACGACCGACCTCTCGCTCCGGGTGGACCCGATCTACGAGCAGATCTCGCGGCGCTTCCTCGAGCACCCGGACGAGTTCGCCGACGCGTTCGCCCGCGCCTGGTTCAAGCTCACCCACCGCGACATGGGCCCGGTCGTCCGCTACCTCGGCCCGGAGGTCCCCGGCGAGGTGCTGATCTGGCAGGACCCGGTCGCGGCGGAGACGGCCTCGAACATCGACGCCGCGGACATCGCGTCGCTCAAGGAGCGGATTGGCGCCTCTGACCTGTCCGTGTCCCAGCTGGTGTCCACCGCCTGGTCGGCGGCATCGTCGTTCCGCGGCAGTGACAAGCGCGGTGGCGCCAACGGCGCGCGCATCCGCCTCGAGCCGCAGAACGAATGGGAGGTCAACGACCCCGACGAGCTCGCCTCGGTGCTGCGCACGCTGGAGGGCATCCAGTCGGCGTTCAACGCCGGCGGCAAGCGGGTCTCGCTGGCTGACTTGATCGTGCTGGCCGGCGGCGTCGGCGTCGAGCGGGCAGCCAAGGACGCCGGCGTCACCGTCGAGGTTCCCTTCTCGCCGGGCCGTGGTGACGCCTCCGCGGAGCAGACCGACGCCGAGTCGTTCGCCGAGATGGAGCCGTCCGCCGACGGGTTCCGCAACTACCTCGGCAAGGGCGTCACGCTGCCGTCCGAGTACCTGCTCCTGGACAAGGCGAACCTGCTCACGCTGAGCGCACCGGAGATGGCTGTCCTCGTCGGCGGGCTCCGTGTCCTGGGCGCGAATTACGGCAACTCCAAGCTCGGCGTGTTCACCGCCACACCAGGCGCGCTGACCAACGACTTCTTCGTCAACCTGCTCGACATGGGCACGGAGTGGAAGCCGGTGGCCGGGGACGCGAGCATCTTCGAGGGCAGCGACCGGGCAACCGGCGAGGTCAAGTGGACCGGCAGCCGGGTCGACCTCGTCTTCGGCGCGAACTCCGAACTGCGCGCGGTCGCCGAGGTCTACGCGAGCGACGACGCGAAGGAGAAGTTCGCCCGTGACTTCGTCGCGGCGTGGCACAAGGTCATGAACCTGGACCGGTTCGATCTGGCCTGATTCCGCGCCAGTACTGACCGGCACTGTCAAGGCCGGCCCATCCCGGGCCGGCCTTGACGCCTGCCTAAAGCTCGGTGTACTTCGCCGCGCTTCCCCGCGAGCGCTCCACCGGGTACTTCACGGCGTTCTTGGTGATCTTCTCGGCCAGCGAGCTTTCCAGGTCCACGCCGAGGACGTCGGCGAGCCGGAGCAGGTAGCCGAGGACGTCCGCGATCTCCTCGCGGACGTGCTCGCCTCTGGCCGGGTCGGACATCACGGCCGACGACTGCTCGGGCGTGAGCCACTGGAAGATCTCGGTCAGCTCGGCAGCCTCGACCATGAGGGCCATGACCAGGTTCTTCGGTACGTGGAACTGTTCCCAGTCCCGGTCAGCGGCGAACTCGCGCAGCGATCGCTGCAGGTCCGGTATCGACACCCTTAACAGATACCAGGCCCGCGAGCACCCGCCATCACGGCGGGGTGCTCGTCTCGTTTTCCGCCACCAGGTCCGCCCGGTCCGCCCGGTCCGCCCGGTCCGCCCAGTCCGCGCGGGTGATGCCGTACATCCACACATCACGGAACGTGCCGCGCTTGAGCGCCCGCTCGCGCAGCACACCCTCGCGGCTGAAGCCGGCCCGGCCGAGCAGAGTGGCCGACGCGGTGTTGCCGGCCATGACCGACGCTTCCACCCGGTGCAGCGCCATCTGCTCGAAACCGAGCCGCAGCACCGCGGCGACCGCCTCGGACATCAGGCCGCTGCGCCAGTGCTGCCTGGCCAGGTCGTAGCCGAGGATGGCGAAGTGATTGTCCTGAACCCAGCGGGTGTAGCCGCAGGTGCCGATGATCCGCGGTGCGCCGGGAAGCAGCAGCCCCCAGCGGATCGCCTCCCGCCGGCGGAACTGCCCGGCCGTGCGGGTCGCGAGCTCGTGGCCCTGCGCGATGCTGGTGAAGGTGTCCCACGCGTAGTGTTCGGTCACCTCGTCGTCGGCGAAGATGCTGAACAGGCCCTCGCCGTCGGCCTCGGTGATCTGGCGCAGCACCAGCCGTTCGGTGCGCAGCACCGGCGGATCGCTGAAGATGTCCAGCACTGTCATGCATGCCGTCCCTCGGTGGCCGGCAACTAGATTAGTACGGTCGGGAGCAGGAGAACAGGAGCGCCGTGACGATCTCCATGCGGGCGCTGGAATGCCTGGTCGCCATCACCGAGCAGGACTCGCTCACGAAGGCGGCCGCGGTACTGCACATGTCGCAGCCGGCGCTGTCGCACCAGATCGCCGCGATCGAGCGGGAGCTGGGCACCGCGGTCATCGAGCGCCTGCCGAGGGGGACCAGGCCGACGGCGGCGGGGCTGGCGGCGGCCGCCGAGGCGCGGATCGCCGTCGCCGCCGCGGACAGGGCGGTGCGCGCGGGACGGCGGGCAGCGGCCGGCGCGGCCGGCCGGATCCGGATCGCCTGCGCGGAGACGATGACGGCCTGGGTCCTGGTACCGGTGCTGCGTGGCTGGCGGCGCCATTTCCCGGACGTCGAGCTGGACCTCAAGGAGTACACGAGCGCGGACCGGATGCTCGACGTGCTCAGGGCCGGCGATACGGACATCATCGTCGGGCCGAGGCCGACAGCCGCGGACGAGCACACCGAACTGCTCGGCCGCGAGGAGATCGTGGTTGTCGCCTCCCCCGAGCACAGGTTCGCCGAGCTGGACAACGTGCCGCTCGCCGAACTGGCCGCGGAACCGCTCGTCCACTACGACCAGGACAACGGATTCGGCGTCTGGGTGGACGAGTTCGCGGCCGGGCGCGGCGTCGTGCTGCCCCCGCCGGTCTTGCGTACCGGCAGCCCGCGCACGGCCGCGCAGCTTGCCGCGGCCGGGATGGGGGTGGCGATCGTGCCCTTCTCCGCGCTCAGCCCGCTTCCCGGCGGCACGATACGGTCCTTTGCCCCGGTGGAGCTGCGTGACGTGATCGTCGCGGTCGCGGCGCCGCACGACGAACTGCTGCTGCGTTTCGTCCGCGACCTGAAGCAGCGCGGTCTGCCCGGCTCCCGCATGCCGGACGCCGGCCAGCTCGACCCGGTCGGCCTCCGGTGACCGGAACGCAGCCGGAGTTATTGCTATAAGGCCTTTCTATGGCTTGCATGAATTCTTCGAAAGCCCGGGTTCTTGCCCCGGGCATGAGTTACTCGCCAAGCTGTGTTTATGAGCGCATTGAAAGACAAGAAAGTGCTTGTCATTGGCCGTGGTAGCGGAATCGCCGGCGCCATCGCTGCGGCCGCGCTCGAGGCCGGGGCGCAGGTCGTCGTGGCCGGCCGCGACCAGCAGGGCCTGTCCGCCGCCTATGCCGGTGAAGCGGCGGTGAGCGTCGAGACCGTCGATCTCACCGACGAGGACTCGATCGCCGCCCTCGCCGAGCGGCTGGGCTCGGTCGACCACTTGATCTCCACCGCGTCCGCGCGTGCCCGCGGCCGGCTGGCCGACCTGGACCGGGACGCGATCAGGGTGTCCTTCGACACCAAGGTGATCGGCCCGCTCATGCTGGCCAAGCACTTCGCGCCGCGGATGAACGAGGGCGGGTCGTTCGTCTTCTTCTCCGGCGTCGCCGCGACCAAGATCGCCGTCGGCACGATGGGCGTGGCCATCACCAACGCCGCCGCGGACACCCTGGTCCGCTCGCTGGCGCTGGAACTGGGCCCGATCCGGGTCAACGCCATCTCTCCCGGCGTGATCGACACTGGGGCGTGGGACGCCTTCGGCGAGCAGGGCAAGACGGACTACTTCGCCGGCATCGGCGCCCGCAACCCGGCCCGGCGGATCGGCACCACCGACGACATCGCGCAGGGGGTCATGTTCGCGCTGACGAACACGTTCCTGACCGGCCAGACGCTGCATATCGACGGCGGTGAGCCGCTGACCTGAGCGCTGTCAGTGGGTGATTCCGGGACGGTCGTAGACGGCGATCATCGTGGCCTGCATGGCGGCGAACGGTGTCGTGGCGCCGTCAGCGGTGGCCTCGCCACGGCAGACCACCAGCGTCCGCCCGGCCTTGACCACTTCGCCGGTCATCGTGAACCGCTGGCCTGCCGCCGGTGACAGCAGGTTGATCGTGTAGCTGACGGTCAGCACGCCCGCTTCCGGCGGCATGACGGTGAACGCCGCGTACCCGCAGGCGCTGTCCAGTACCGAGGCGACGGCACCGGCGTGCATGAAACCGTGCTGCTGGGTGAACCGGTCGTCATTGTTCACCGTGAGCGTCGCCCGGCCGCGCTCGACCGCCGTCAGCTCCACGCCCAGCGTGGCCATCATCTGCTGCCGCTGGAAACTGGCCAGGACCCGCGCTCGCATCGCCTCTGCCTGTTCGGCGAAGGCTCCGTCCTCCGATTTCTCCACGTGCCGAACGCTACCGCGAATTGAGCGCGGCCTGCCTATCGGGC
>DASXDG010000158.1:0-34194 GCA_036490795.1 Streptosporangiaceae bacterium | reverse complement strand
CAACACCATGCCGGGGATGACCGCCGCGTCCGGCTTCCCGATGATGTGGGCCGCCACCGGCCTCCCGATGACCGCCCTCATGGACCGGATCATCAGAACGGCACTGGCCAAGCGCCCCGGGTTGCGCTAGGCGCCCACCGTAGCGGCGGTCCGCCGTCCGCGCCCGGCGGAGCGCCGGGGGGCGGCGGAGCGCCGGGGGGCGGTGGCGGTTGCCTGTGCCACGCCTGAGGTCATCCGCGTCACGATGACCTCTGGCGTCACAGGCGTCGCGGGCACCGCGCGGCCGAGTGCACCGCCTGGTGATTAGCGCGGTAACTATGTCCTACACGGAAGAAATACCTGCTCACAGCATGGTTTTTTACCGCGTTGGAAACAATTACCGCGTTAACGGAGGCAGGGCGGTGCCAGCGGGTCACTCGTGCTGGCTGGTGCCGATGTGACCACTGGGGCTGCGTCCGGCCGGGGCGGGGAGCGCCGGGACAGGTGGGGCCGCGCGGGGCGGCGCGGGGGGCGCGGGGGGCGCGGGGGGCGCGCTGGGCGCGGCGCGTTGGGCTTACATGACGGACGGCGGCTGCCGGGGGCGATCCCCCGGCGCCGCCGTCCGTCGACGCGCCTGGTGCAGGCTACTTCTTCTTCGTCTTGGTGCTGTTGACCAGCGCCTTGAAGTCGGCACCGGCACGGAACTTCGGCACCGAGGTGGCCGGCACGTCGATGGCAGCACCGGTGGCTGGGTTCCGAGCCGTGCGAGCCGGGCGGTCGCTCTTCTCGAAAACGCCGAAACCGGTGATCGACACCTTGTCGCCTTCGGCGACGGCCGACTGAATGGTTTCGAGCACAGCGTTCACGGCATCGGTCGCGGACTTCTTGTCCCCCATCCGATCCGAGATCGCGTCAATCAGATCACGCTTGTTCATTTCTTCTCCTGCGGTTCCCCCACGGGAGGTCGCGCGGGCTCCGTTTCCGGGGTCGCGACCTCTGACCTGCCCGAAATTAAGCGATCCGGCGCCGTTGCACAATAACCACGGCCACATTGACCGGCGTGTCGGCCAAAATCAGCCCTGGTAGCGACGGATTAGTTACCAGGGGTGCCCGGGTCTAACACTTTCCGCATAAATACGCGGGCGGTGCGTAATACGCCGCGTCCCTGCCAGCAGGGACGCGGCGCTTACGGGAGCACTCAGACGGTAACCGGCAGCCATTCGGGCCGTGACGTCTCGAATACTGAGATGCTGTCGGCGTGCCGGAGGGTCAGGCCGATATCGTCAAGACCTTCCATCAGCCGCCACCGGGTATAGTTGTCGATTTCGAACGGCGCCTGCGCGCCGTCGCCGTATCGCACGACGCGGGCGTCAAGGTCCACGGTGACCTTCGCCGACGGGTCAGCTTCGGCGAGGTCCTGCAATGCCTCGACCTCAGCGGGCGATAGGACGACAGGAAGCAGGCCCGCCTTGGTCGAGTTCGACCGGAAGATGTCGCCGAATCTCGGCGCGATCACCACCCGGAAGCCGTAGTCGGTCAGCGCCCAGACCGCGTGCTCCCGCGAGGATCCGGTGCCGAAATCGGTGCCCGCGACCAGTATCGTCGAGCCGTCGTACCGCGGCTGGTTGAGCACGAACGACGGGTCTTCCCGCCAGGCGGCGAACAAGCCTTCGCCGAAGCCGGCCCGGGATACCCGCTTGAGCCACACGGCCGGGATGATCTGGTCGGTGTCCACGTTGGTCCGCCGTAGCGGCGCGACCGTTCCAGTGTGCTGGGTGAAAGGCTCCATGTTGTTATGACTCCCCTTGGGTTACAGGTCGGCGGGGGTGGCGAGGTGCCCGGTGACCGCGGTGGCGGCGGCGACCGCTGGCGATACCAGGTGGGTCCGGCCGCCCTTGCCCTGCCGGCCTTCGAAGTTCCGGTTCGACGTGGACGCGCTGCGCTCCCCCGGCGCCAGCGTGTCCGGGTTCATGCCCAGGCACATCGAGCAGCCGGCGCCACGCCATTCCGCGCCCGCTTCGGTGAAGATCGTGTCGAGTCCTTCGGCCTCGGCGGCCGCGCGGACCGCCATCGAGCCGGGCACGACCAGCATCCGGACGCCGTCGGCGACCTGGCGGCCGTTGATGATCGAGGCGACCGTGCGCAGGTCCTCGATCCGGCCGTTGGTGCACGAGCCCACGAACACGGTGTCCACCGCGACGTCGCGCAGCGGGGTGCCGGTGGTCAGGCCCATGTACTCGAGGGCGCGCTCATCTTCCGGCGAGGACGGGGCGGGCACGCTGGCGGACAGCGGAAGGGCCTGGCCCGGGTTGGTGCCCCAGGTCACGTACGGTGACAGCGTGGTCGCGTCGATCGCGACCTCGTGGTCGAAGGTGGCGCCCTCGTCGGTGGGCAGGTCGGTCCAGTAGCTGACCGCCTGTTCCCAGGCTTCGCCCTCCGGGGCGTGCCGCTTGTCCTTCAGGTACGCGAACGTCACCTCGTCGGGTGCGACCAGCCCGGCCCGCGCGCCCGCCTCGATGGACATGTTGCAGACCGTCATCCGGCCTTCCATCGACAGCGCGCGGATGGCCTCGCCGCGGTACTCGATCACGTACCCCTGCCCGCCGCCGGTGCCGATCTGGGCGATGATCGCCAGGATCAGGTCCTTCGCGGACACGCCTGGCGGGAGCGCGCCTGCCACGTTGACGGCCATCGTCTTGGGACGGCGCTGCGGCAGCGTCTGGGTGGCCAGCACGTGCTCGACCTCGCTGGTGCCGATGCCGAACGCCAGCGCGCCGAACGCGCCGTGGGTCGAGGTGTGCGAGTCACCGCAGACGATCGTGGTGCCCGGCTGGGTCAGCCCGAGCTGCGGCCCGATCACGTGCACCACGCCCTGGCTGGCATCCCCCATCGGGTACAGCGCGATGCCGAACTCCGCGCAGTTCTTCCGCAGCGTCTCCAGCTGCTCCCGCGATACCGGGTCGGTCACCGGTGAGCCAGCGCCGGTCAGCGGCAGGCCGGGGCCGGTGACGCCGAGCGTCGGCACGTTGTGGTCCTCGGTGGCGACGGTCAGGTCCGGCCGGCGCACCGGGCGGCCCGCGTCCCGCAGCCCGTCGAATGCCTGCGGGCTGGTCACCTCATGGATCAGGTGAAGGTCGATATAGAGCAGGTCGGGCTCGCCCTCCGCGCTTCGCACCAGATGGGCGTCCCAGATCTTCTCCGCGAGCGTACGAGGTGGGCTCGTCATCGTGGCCCCTCTCCTTCCTTCAGCCGACTTGACGTCTCACAATCCGAGACGACATTATTCATTACATGAACAACTCTAGCGGAGTCGGCGTTCTGGACAAGACGGTTTCCGTACTCACCGCCCTGGAAGAAGGACCGGCTTCGCTCGCCCAGCTAGTTCAGGCCACTGGGCTGGCCAGGCCTACCGCGCACCGGATCGCCGTCGCCCTGGAGGCGCACCGGATGCTGGCCAGGGATACCCAGGGGCGTTTCGTGCTCGGGCCCAGGATCGGGGAACTGGCCGCGGCGGCCGGCGAGGACCGGCTGCTGACCATCGCCCAGCCCATCTTGATCCAGCTCAGGGACATCACCGGGGAAAGCGCCCAGCTCTACCGTGCCCACACCGACGCGCGGATCTGCGTGGCCGCCGCCGAGCGGACCAGCGGTCTGCGGGACACCGTCCCGGTCGGCGCGGCGCTGCCGATGACGGCCGGCTCGGCGGCGCAGGTGCTGCTCGCCTGGGAGGACGGCAGCCGGATGCACCGGGGCCTGCGCGCCGCGAAGTTCACCGCGACGGCCTTGGCTCAGGTGCGCAGGCGCGGCTGGGCGGCCACCGCCGCCGAACGCGAGCCTGGCGTCGCCTCGGTGTCGGCACCCGTGCGCGGCCCTGGCGGCAAGGTGATCGCCGCCATCTCAGTATCCGGACCGATCGAGCGGCTGACCCGCTCACCGGGCAGGCTGCACGCCGGCGCGGTGGTCGCGGCCGGCGACAAGATCACCGAACTGCTCCAGGCAAGCTTTGCCGAGGCGTGAACCGATCAGGGCTGGGTGATGCGTTCTGCCTCAGCAGGCCCACTAGCTGTCCCAGGTAACGGGCGCTTAGGCTCCCGGAGTAGTGCCTATCCGGACACAGAGCACTACCGTCCGCGTGACATCATGGATATGGTCGGATTCCGGCACCACCAGGCTGACATCTTAAGAGCCGGAGTGACCGGAGGTCGCGTGCATGAAGGCAGCCGTCGTCAAGGAGACAGCGCCAGGCGAGAGCCGCGTCGCCCTCGTACCCGAGGGCATCGGCAAGCTCACCACAGCGGGTATCGAGGTTCTAGTCGAACGAGGAGCCGGCGACGGCGCGTGGTTCTCTGACGCGGCCTACGCGCAGGCCGGCGCGACCGTCGTCGACGCGGCGGACCTGTATGAGCAGGCCGATGTCGTGCTTACGGTCACGAAACCGGACCCGGCGAGGCTCAGATCGGGGCAGGCTGTCATCGGGATGCTCGCCCCGCTCACCGATCCGTCGCTCGCCGGGGCGCTGGCCACGGCGGGGGTGACCGCGATCAGCCTGGACGGCCTGCCGCGCACGCTGTCCCGGGCGCAGCCGATGGACGCCCTCACCTCACAGGCCAACGTGGCCGGCTACAAGGCGGCGATCGTCGCGGCGGACCGGTTCGGCCGGTTCTTCCCGATGCTGATCACCGCCGCGGGCACGGCCCGGCCGGCCAGGGTGCTCGTGCTCGGCGCCGGCGTGGCGGGGCTGCAGGCCATCGGGACAGCGCGCAGGCTCGGCGCGATCGTGAGCGGCTACGACGTCCGGCCCTCCTCCAAGCAGGAGGTCGAATCGCTCGGCGCCACGTTCGTCGAACTCACCTCCGTGGGCACGGCGGCTGGCGACGGCGGCTACGCCCGCGAGCTCAGCGCCGAGGAACGCGAGGCCCAGCAGGACGAACTCACCGCGCACATCGCCAGGCACGACGTGATCATCACGACCGCGCAGGTGCCGGGCCGCCGGCCGCCGCTGCTGGTCACCGAGGACGCGATCAAGGCCATGTCCGGCGGCTCGGTGATCGTGGACATGGGAGCCTCGTCCCTGGGCGGCAACGTCGCCGGGTCACGGCCGGACGAGACGGTCGTCACCGAAAACGGGGTCACGGTCATCGGCGCGGGCGCTCTGGCCTCGTCGGTGCCGACCGCCGCGTCGAATGCCTACTCGCGCAACATCTCCGCGCTGCTCCTGCACATGACCAAGGACGGTGCGCTGGCGATCGACCTGAGCGACGAGATCCAGGCCGGCGTGGTGGTCGCGGTTCAGGGAAAGATCGTGCACCCGGCGCTCGCTGTCCCGCGGGAGGATGACCCTGCGATCCAATCCAGTGGAGAGGAAGCCGCCAATGTCGACGGCACTAGTAACTGACCTCACCATCTTCGTCCTCGCGCTGCTGGTGGGCATCGAGGTCATCGGGAAGGTGCCGGCCACCCTGCACACCCCGCTGATGTCGGCCACCAACTCCATCCACGGCATCGTGCTGGCGGGCGCGCTGCTGATCGGGGTGACCGCGCACAGTGTGGCCGGGTACATCCTGGCGTTCGTCGCGGCCGTGTTCGCGTCGGCGAATGTGGTCGGCGGCTACGTGGTCACCGGCCGGATGCTGAAGATGTTCAAACGACGGACGCCGCCGCTGGAGAAGGCCTCGGACCAGTGAGTTCCTTCGACACGAGCATGCAGCTCGTCTACGTGCTGGCCGCCGCGTGTTTCGTCGTGGGCCTGCACCTGATGAACAGCCCGGCTTCCGCGCGCCGGGGCAATCAGGCGTCCACGCTCGGCATGGTGATCGCGGGCCTCGCCACGCTGATCCTGCTCATCCACTCCAACTCGGTGACCGGCGTCGGCTGGGCCGTGCTGATCGTCGGCACGGCGATCGGGTCCGCGATTGGCCTGTACTCTGCCCGCACCGTCCAGATGACCGCGATGCCGCAGCTCGTGTCCATGTTCAACTCGGTCGGCGGCGGCGCCGCCGCGCTGATCGGGATCTACGAGTACATGCACGACGAGTCGCTGCACACCGGCGTGCTCGGCACCACGACGGTCACCAGCGTTCTCGACGTAATGATCGGCGCGGTCACGTTCTCCGGCTCGATCGTCGCGGCCGGCAAGCTGCAGGGGATCATTCCCGGCCAGCCCCTGATCTTCCGCGGCAGCCGGCTGCTCAATATCGTGCTCGCCGTTGTCGTGGTCGGCACCGCCATCTTCCTGTTCACCACGGCGAGCCTGCCCGCCCTGTTCATCGTGCTGCTCGCCTCGCTGGCGTTCGGCGTGATGATGGTGCTGCCCATCGGCGGTGCCGACATGCCCGTGGTGATCTCGCTGCTGAACGCGTTCACCGGCACCGCCGTGGCGATGGCCGGCTTCGTGATCGCGAACTGGGCGCTGATCGTGGCGGGCGCGCTGGTCGGCGCGTCCGGCGGAATCTTGACCAAGCTGATGGCCGACGCGATGAACCGGTCGCTGGCGAACATCATCGTCGGCGGGTTCGGTACCGGGGACGCGGTCGTGGCCGTCGGGCCAGGCGACGCGTCCGCCCAGGTCCGGTCCATCGCGGCCGACGACGCGGCGATCCAGCTCGCCTACGCGTCCAAGGTGATCATCGTGCCCGGCTACGGCCTGGCCGCCGCCCAGGCGCAGCACGGTGTCGCCGAGCTGGCCTCGCTGCTGGAGTCGCGTGGCATCGAGGTCTCGTACGCGATCCACCCGGTGGCCGGCCGGATGCCCGGCCACATGAACGTGCTGCTCGCCGAAGCGAACGTGCCGTATCCCCAGCTGGTCGAGATGGAGGAGGTCAACCCGGAGTTCGCCCGCACCGACGTGGCGCTGGTGATCGGCGCCAACGACGTGACGAACCCGGCCGCCCGCCGGGCCGGCACCGCGATCTCCGGCATGCCGATCCTGGACGTCGACCAGTCGCGTTCGATCATCGTGATCAAGCGCTCCATGGGGCACGGCTACGCCGGGCTGGACAACGAGCTCTACGTCGACCCGAAGACGTCGATGTACTTCGCCGACGCCAAGAAGGCCATGCAGGAACTGGCCGCCGCCGTCAAGACCCTGGTCGGCTAGAGCGCGCCAATCACGCAATTGACGAGGCCTCGCAACTACTCTATGTAGCATGTCACTACGTAGAGTGTCTATTTCAATCGTCACGCTCACCTGCGCGGTCCTGTCCGCGTCTACCGCGTATGCCTCCAGCCCGACGGTGGTGCAGCCGGGCCGTCTCAGCGGATGGACCTTGACGACCAACAAGCAGGTCGCCCCGCCGTACGACTCGGGCAATCTCAACCCAAAGTCCACGGCTAGTTATGAGTTCATAAAAGGCCCGGCGACACCGCCCGCGGGCAGCGGCAGCCTGCTCATGTCGGTCGGCGCCGAGCAGAACTCACGCGTCGCCGCCAACCCGCCGGGCCTGGCCGGGCGGACGTTCGGCGCGGTGACCGAGCTGCGTTTCAGCACGTACCTGGAGAACGAGAGCACGACCGGGCACAAGGCGCCGGTCAACCTGAAGCTGGCCGGGACGAGCGCCGGGCTCGGCTACGCGACCGCGGTCTTCGAGCCGGCCAGGCAGTCCGCCGCGCCCGAGGTGGCGAAGTGGCAGGCCTGGGACGCCAGCGCGGGCAAATGGTGGACCTCGAAGGTGGCATCCGGTAAGTGCTCGCAGGCCGAACCGTGCTCATGGAAGAAGCTCTCCGCGAAGTTCGGCGACGCCACCAAGATCAGCACGGCCTACTTCGAGCTCGGCGACTCCGGCACGCAGTTCAGCGGCGAGAAGTGCGCGCTGGACGACGTGACCGTCAACGGCGTTCGCTACGACTTCGAGATGGCGGCTCCGGCCGCGCCCGAGGCCACCACGTCGCAGAGCGTCGTGGGCCTGGGCGGACGGGTCACCGTACACGGGAAGGGCTTCCTGGGCGGCGAGCGGGTTTCTGCCACCCTGCACTCCGACGCGATCTACGTCGGCACCGGCACCGCCGACAAGTCCGGTGCGGTGACGATCACGTTCACGGTGCCGTCCGGCGTCCAGCCGGGCGATCACGTGGTGCTGCTCACCGGACTGACTTCGGGGCGGACCGCCACCGTGCCGCTGGTCGTGATGGGCGGCCCGGAGACTGGCTTCGGCGGCATGGCTCCGTTCGTCGGGGCACACCACCCGGTCGGCTAGACCCCGGAGCCACCGGCGTCAGCCTCGGCAGCGGGCGGGGATGGGGACCCGGTCCAGATACTGCGACGACGAGACGTAGTAGATGTACCGGGTCCCGATCTCCAGCACCGTGTCGGCGACGGGATTCGGGAGGGGGATGGCCGCGAGCCTGCGGCCGTTGCGCGGATCGGCGCAGTAGTTGATTTCGGAGCCGCCCGCGGGCTGCGTGATCCAGGCCAGGCCGTCGGCGACGGTGGCGCCGATGCCGTTGGTGCCTTCGATATGGGCCTTGCCCCCTTCGTAGTCGGGGCCCGGGAGTGCCAGCGGTTCTGGTTTCAGCGTGGTCAGGTTGAGGCGCTCGGCGTACCCCATCATCCCGGTCGCCTCCGATATCCAGACGCCCGAATCGATCACCCCGCCGATGAACGGCGCTATGACGCCTACCATCGGGATCTCGGCGAGCAGCTTGCCGGTGTGCGGATCGCGCCGCTGCACGGCGCCGCTGCCCCAATCGGCCTCGCCATCGAGCAGGATGGTGCCCGTCGCGTTGGCCGCCACCATCGAGTTGCTGGCACCGCGCAGGGCGACCCGCGCTGTCACGTGGCCGCCGGGCAGCGACAGTCGCAGCAGTTCGTCGCCGCTCGCCGCCCAGAGGCCTCCGCCCGCGACGGCGAGGTACCCGGCGCCTGTCCGCTGCGCGCCGAGCGCCTGCCGTCCGGTCACCGCCAGCGTGGCCGGGTTCAGCCGGAGCAGGGTGTTCGCGCCCGCGGGACTCGCCACTGTCGCCCACAACCACCCGCCGGCCGCGAGCACGTCGACAACCTCCGCGCCCAGGTCGCGTTCCGCCTCGATCGTGCCGGTCGTTCCGTCGGCGCGAGCCAGCTCGTCAGCCGAATGGTTCACTTCCCACGAAACGTAGAGTCCTGACGCCGTCACGTACACGTTAGGGTCCTGGAGCGGGCGCCCGTAAACAGACGCGTCCGGTGACTCCGGGGCGGCCGACGCAGGCGTCTGCGCTATCGCGCACGCCAGAACCGCGAGGACAGACAGCGCGAGGCAACTGGTTCTCATGGCGATCAAGACGTCAGAACATCAGTGGTGGTTGAGTGACATTTACCGCGATGCGCGCAGTACGGCATCGACGCGCGGGCCGAGGGCATCTTGCCGGCCCCCGAGCCGTCGGGTCGGGTAGCCCAAATCGGGTCGGGTAGCCCAAATCGAGTAGCGCCCTAGGGGGTTGTGGCGCCGCGAACCCCTTGCCGCTAGGGGGCTCGCGGCGCGCGAGGCTCCTCGGGAGGGGGCTTGCGGCACGCGAGCCCCCTTCGGCCTAGCGGCCGGCCTAGCGGCCGGCCCGGCGGCCCGGCGGCCCGGCGGCCCGGCGCGCATCACGCACGCTGAGCAAATTGAGAGCAATTTTCCCGATCGGCACCTTTTGCGCGCCTGGTGGTGCTTCCATGTTGGCTGTGCCAGAGGAGCACAGTTGCCTACAGAGGCGGGGGTTTCCCTTGAGATTGACGAGAACGAGCGCGGCCGTGCTGGCGGTCGCCTTGACGTCGGCGGGCGCGGCGGGCGTGGCGGCCGCGGCGGCAGGGACAACTGCGACAGGGGCCGTCGCGGCGCATAACGGAACGGCGCGAACCGCGACGGCACACAGCGGAACGGCGCGGACTACCGCCGATCGGGTGGCGGATTCGTTCCGGGTGCGCCCGCAAGGGGCGCTGGAAGCGCAAGGCTTCCCGATCGGGCAGGTGCCGATCAGCGACGCCCAGTGCGAGGCCGAACTCAGCATCGACTGCTACCTGCCCACCCAGGTGGAGGCCGCGTACAACCTGCCCGCGCTGTACAACAAGGGCATCACAGGCAAGGGCAAAACGATCGTCATCGTAGACGCCTACGGTTCGCCGACGATCAGCGATGACCTGAGCCAGTTCGACATCTACCTCGGCCTGGGCAAGCCTCCGTTGCAGGTCGTGAAGTACGGCAACGTCCCCCCGTACGACGACAGCAACGCCGACATGGTCGGCTGGGCCAGTGAGACCTCGCTGGACGTGGAGTACGCGCACGCCGGCGCGCCCGGAGCGAAAATCGTCCTGGTGGAGGCGGCCAACGACAACGACAGCACGCTCGTCGGCGCCGTGAACTACGCGGTCAGCCACCATCTCGGCAACGTGATCAGCATGAGCTGGGGCTGGGCCGAGAAGGACGACCCGGCGGACAACAGCGGGTACAACAGCGTGTTCACCGCCGCGGCGAAGGCACACATCACGGTCGTCGTGTCCAGCGGTGACACCGGCGTCTCCGGCTACAACAACAACGGGAACTACATCTCGCACCCGGTCGTCAGCTGGCCCGCGAGCAACCCGCTGGTGACCGCGGTCGGCGGCACCGAACTCAACCTGAACTCCACCGGCGGGCGGGGCGGGGAAGACACCGCGTGGAACGACACCTACAAGCGGAACGTGCAAGACGGTTTCTTCGGCAACGACGGGCCCAACCCGTTCGCAACCGGAGGCGGCAAGTCCGTCCTCTACAAGCGCCCGTCCTACCAGAACGGGGTCAAGTCCGTCACCGGCAGCGGGCGCGGTGTACCCGACATCTCGATGAGCGCGTCCGGCAGCACGTCGGTCAACGTCTACGAGACATGGTTCGGCGTCGACGGCGGCTGGACCCCGACGGCGGGCACCAGTGAATCCGCTCCGATGTTCGCGGCGATCGTGGCGCTCGCTGACCAGGAGGCCGGGCGATCGCTCGGGGAGATCAACCCCGCGCTGTACAAGCTGGCGGCCGAGCACGCCCCCGGCATCATGGCGGTTGCCTCCGGCAACAACACGGTGGCTTTCGGGAATACGACCGTGCACGGCTACACCGTCAAGAAGGGCTACAACCTGGTGACCGGCCTCGGCACGGTCAACGGCAAGTACCTCGTCCCCGAACTGGCCAAGCTGGGCTAACGGCAAGCTGGGCTAACGGCAAGCTGGGCTAACAGCAAGCTGGGCTAGCCGCGGCGCGTCCGGACGGCAGCAGCCAGGTCCCGCAGTACGGCGGCGGTGGTGTCGACGCCCATGCACCCGTCCGTGACACTCTGACCGTAGGTGAGCGTGGCAGGGTCGCCAGGTTCCTGGCGGCCCTCCACCAGAAAGCTCTCCAGCATGACCCCGGCGACGCCCCGCTCGCCTGCCGCGACCTGCTCGCCCAGGTCGGCGGCGACCACCGGCTGGCGGCGGTAGTCCTTGCCGCTGTTGCCGTGGCTCGCGTCGACCATCAGCCTGCGCGGCAGGCCGGCCTTCCCGACCAGCTCCAGCGCCTTGGTGACGTGCTCTGCCGAGTAGTTCGGCCCGGACCTGCCGCCACGCAGGATCACGTGCGTGTCCGGGTTGCCCCCGGCGTGCACGACGGCCGCGGCACCCACCGGGGTGACACCGAAGAACGTGTGGCTGGTCGCCGAGGCCCGGCAGGCGTCGACCGCGACCTGGATGTCGCCGTCGGTGCCGTTCTTGAACCCGACCGGCATGGACAGGCCCGCCGCGAGCTGGCGGTGCACCTGGCTCTCCGTGGTGCGGGCGCCGATCGCGCCCCAGGTCACCGTGTCCGCGATGTACTGGGGGGTAATCGGGTCGAGCCACTCGCAGCCCACCGGCAGGCCGAGCTCAACGACGTCGAGCAGCAGGCGGCGCGCGGCGCGCAACCCCCGGTGCACGTCGTGGCGGCCATCCATGCCCGGGTCGTTGATCAGGCCCTTCCAGCCGGTCACCGTGCGCGGTTTCTCGAAATACACGCGCATCACGATCAGCAGGTCGTCGGCGTGCCGGTCGCGCAGCGCGCTCAGGCGCCCCGCGTAATCGAGCGCGGCCACCGGATCGTGTACCGAGCACGGCCCGGCGATCACCAGCAGCCGGTCGTCCTGCCCGCCGAGCAGGACTCTGACCTCCGCGCGGGTACGCTCAACCGTGGCTGCCGCTTTGTCATCGAGCGGCAGCTCGTCCAGCAGTGCCGCCGGCGCGAGCAGAGGCTCATAGCCGACGATTCGGGTGTCCCTGGTGTTATGCATCGGCTGCTGATGTTACACCCGGCCCCCATTCTCGGCGGTCGCACAGCTTTCCCCTACGACTCTCACAGGAAATACCGGCAGGCTCTGTACCCTCGGCCAGGGGTCTGCAAAGGGAGCATCCTCGTTGGATCAACCACTAATACCGGTTCCTCGTGTGCTCGTAGCGCAGGTCCCGGAGCTGCCTGAGCCGAAGCAGCCATTCCTGACCAGACGTCGCTGGGCACTGCTCCTGGCCGCGGGCTGGCTTTTTGAGGCGGGTCTGCGCGCCTGGCTGTCACACGGACAGGGCGTCCCGCTGTCCAACCCGGATGAATCCGCGTACCTGGTCGCGGCGCGCGTGCTGGCGGGCGGATCGGGCGCGAACTTCGGCTATTCCACGCTGTACCCGGCCGGCTACCCGCTGCTGATCAGCCCCGTCTTCTGGTTCACCCAGAACCCGGTGACCGCCTACCACGCGGTCATGCTGGTCAACGCCCTGGTCAGCGCGCTGCTGATGCCGCTGGCCTACGTGGCCTGCCGGCGACTCGGCCTGACCTCGCGGCCGCTCGCCTACGGGGTCGCGATCGTCACCGCGGTGCTGCCCGCCGGGCTGTTCTACAGCGAATACGCCATGGCCGACGCGATCTTCCCGGTGATCGTGCTCGCCTGGCTGCTGACCACGCACAGCTGGCTCACAGCTCCGACGCACCGTGGCCGGTACCTGGCCGCCGCCGCCTCCGCGGCTCTGGCCGGCTACTCGTATTCGGTGCACTCGCGGGGCATGGTGATCATCGCCGGGTACCTCGTCGTGCTGCTGATCGTGGTGTTCTGGAAGAAGTGCCGCGATAGCGCCCTCCTGGCCGCCATGGTGCTGGTGGTGACCCTGCTGGCCAGCTGGGCACTGAACCAGAAGCTCAAGGCGGTCATGTACCCGCACGGGCCGCGTAGCTTCACCGCGCAGGCGAGCGAGCGGCTTGGAAACCTGCACGGGATCATCCTCGTGCTGGAGATGGCCATCGGGCAGATGTGGCGGTTCTCCCTGGATAGCTGGGGTGTCGCCGCGCTCGGTCTGGCCGCGGTGGTGGTGGCCATCGTGCGCTCGCGAACGCCAGCCGATGCCCGGATCATCGCTGGATTGGCGCTCGCGATCACGATGGCCATCGCCGTCTCCACACCGGCGGCACTGCCGTCGAACCAGCCGCAGGCCTGGGCGTCTGGCCGGTACCTGGACTGCATGATCGTGACGTTCTTCCTGCCCGGCATGGTGGTGCTGCTGCGGGCCCCACGGCGCCGGATGCTGATCTACGCCGCGTGCGTGGTGCCGCCGACCCTGATCGCGGCGATGGTCGTGGACGCCTACGCGGGCACGGCGGTACCCACCCTCGGGTTCGGCGCGGCGTTCAACTTCGGCGAGCCTGCCGTGCTCACCCAGGACTGGACGTCGGCCAACGTCGCTCTCGCCACCGTGGTGGCGCTCGGCCTGCTCGCGGTGACCGTCGCTCTCGCGGCGCTGCTCCCAGCCCGCGCTCGCGCGGGGTCGGTGCTGGCGGTGCTCATGGCGATCAGCCTGGCGGTGAACGTGGATATGACCAGCAAGATCGGGACAGCGAACCAGGCGGCGGCGCGTACGGCGGACATCACCCCGCTGAACGGGCTGCGCCAGGGCGAGAAGATCGGCATCAGCAAGGCACTGGGCTGGCAGATCCAGATACCGCAGTTGTACGAGCTCACGTGGAACGGCCAGGTCCAGTTCAACCTGGCGAAACAGCCGCCGCCCGCCGGGATCACGGTCGTCGAGGTGCCGTGGGTGGCCGGGGTTTCCGAGCAGGGCACGTGGCCGAACGCGCCGCAGGGCTGGCACATCACCTCCGCCAGCCAGACCGCCGGCTGGGTGGTCTGGCAAGGCCCGGCCCAGCAGCAGTAACCGGCGGCGCACGGGTTGCTGCTACCACAGCGGTCACATCTGGGCTCCTCGATTGCGCCTCCGCGGGCAATTACCGCGGAATATCAATCCAACGCGGCAAAAAATCATGCTCACAGCAGAGTTTCTTACCGTAAAAAGCCAAAGTTCCGCGTAAATGAGCTAGTGACCGCGCCACCGGCGGTGGGCGCATAGAAAAAACCCGCGGCCTATAGGCATCCTGTAGTCGAGCGACTACTATTCGTAGTCGAACGACTAACACCCTCCCGCCTGACCCTTTGGGGGAACAGAGATGCTCAAATCAGCAATCGCGACACTCGCGGTGAGTGCCGCTACCCTGCTCACCTTCGGACTCAGCACCCTCACGGCGACACCGTCGTTCGCCGCCACTACCAACAAACCACTGGTCCTCGGCCCGCAGGTCACGATCACCGTGTCCTGCACGAAGGACCACCACGCCGTCGACCACTCCGGCAAGCTCAGCTGCGTGCGCGACAAGCGCCACCACAAGAAGGCCAAGCCGAAGGCGACCGCGGCCAGGCCAGCCCCGCAAAGGTGGCACCACTGCCTGCACAACGACAGCTGGTACAACCCCTACTGGGCGACCTCTGGTGACAATAGCTGGCTATAAATGGTCGCGTTCGGGCTAACTTTCACCTAACTAGCCAAAGATCCGATCGCCCGTCTCCCAGGCTTGTCTATGACGCCACCGAGTGTTCAGTGCCGTCATAGACAACCTGGGGAGGGGTTGCCGACGAGCCCGCCTACCTTGGCCGGCCGGGCAGCCCGCGCAGGCGAGCTGGCCGGGGGCACCGCAGGACTGGCACATCGGGGCCGCCGACGGCACACTCGGCTGGGTTGCCTGGCGACACGCTGGCTGAGCGTTTCCGCCACGCACCCGCCGTGGCCTATAGTCCTCACTTAGGTAAGCCTTACCTAAGTGAGGGGGGACGCTTCAGTGGCACGGCTCTGCCTGGTCACCTCGAAACCGACCGACGCTGTCACGCACGGGTTCCAGCCGGCGGCGCAGCGGCTGGGCCTGGACCTGGTGCTGGTCACCGACCGGCCTGACGCGTACCAGGGCGCCACGGTCGTGCCGTGTGACGTGCGGGACTTCCGCGCGCTGATCTCGTGCGTGTCCGGGCTCGCCGTCGACGCCCTGTTCTCCAACTCCGATCATCTGCAAGCGCAGACCGCGCTCACCGCCGCCTACCTCGGACTGCCCGGCAAGGACTGGCGCTCGTGCCTGCGCGCGAAGGACAAGGCGCTGATGCGCCGCCGCCTGGCCGAGACCGGCACCGAGCAGGTCGCCTGCTGGGAGCCCTCCGCTCCCGGCATCCGGTTTCCCGCCGTGCTCAAGCCGGCCGAGGGCGTGGCCAGCGAGGACGTGGTGCTGGTGCGGGACGCTGCCGAACTCGCCGGGCAGTGCTCGCGGATATCCGGCGCGCGGATCACCGGCCGGCGCATGATCGTCGAGGAGTTCCTGCCCGGCCAGCTGCGCACGCTCGAGACGATCGGCGACGGCGAGATCACCTGGGTGCTCGGCGGTTTCCGCACCGACGTGTCACCGCCGCCGTTCTTCATCGAGGAGCGGCTGACCTGGGATCCGCTGCCGCCGGGCGACCCCGAACGCGCGCACGTGGAGCTGGCGCTCGCCTCGCTCGGCGTGGGGTTCGGCGCCTGCCACACCGAGTTCGCCGGCGGGCGGCTGATCGAGGTCAACGACCGGCTGATCGGCGACCGGTGCGAGTTCCTGCTCTGTGAGCTATTCGGCATCGACCTGTTCGAACTGGTACTGCGCGTCCACCTCGGTGAGCGGCTGCCCGCGAGCCTCCCGCCGCTCACCGCGAACCATGGCGTCGCCGATTACATCTGGGCAGAACAATCGGGGGTGCTTCGGTCGGCACCCGATCCCGGCCCGATGGCCGGCGGCGAACCCGGTGTCCGGCTCAGCTACTGGCCGATGCTCCCGGCCGGCTCGCGGATCAGCCTGGCCAACTCCAACCGCGACTACCTCGGCGTGCTCACCGCGGTCGGCCGCGACGGCGACGGGGTCGCGCGTTCGGTGGCCGCGGCCCGCGCCCGCGGCGGCTGGGAGATCGGCCCATGACGATCGAGCATCAGCTCGCCGCCTCGATCATCGACACGCTGCTGCGCGAGAACTACGGCAACTTCTCCGATCTCGTAATATCCGGTCTCGTAATATCCGGGCCCGGAGCTTTCGTGATCCCCCTGGTCGCTGACGGGTTCCTCGCTGACTACCGGGTCGATCGTGCCTCGGTCACGCTGACGCTGGACGATGTCGACGCGATCGTGCTCGCGCTGTCCGACCCGGCCGACGCTGCCGGGGTCGCCGCGTTCCGTGCCGAGTGCCGGGACGCGCTGGCTGGCCTGTTGCTGCGGGACGCGCATCCCCCGCGCTCTGGACATGGGGGGCGTTCTGGCCATGAGGCCCTCGCGGCCCGGCTGCCGCACCCGGCGTATCCCACCTGGGCGGCCAGGTCGGGCTGGTCGGACGAGGACTCGCTGCGGTACGGGCCCGAGTACGCGCCCACGTTCTCGCTGCGGTGGGCGGCCGTGCCATCCTCCGCCGTGGTGCGAGCGGGCGCCGGCCCGCCGTCGTGGTGGCCGGAACCCGGCGATGTGGGCCTGCCATCGTCGCTCGCGGCCGGCCATGAGCTGTTTCCCGTCCATCCGCTGACCGCGCGGTGGCTGCCACCGTCCGCCCGGATCGCTCCGGTGCCGTTCTTGCCGGTGCGGCCGACGCTGTCGGTGCGGACGGTGGACGTGCTGTCCGCGCCAGGCGCACAGCTCAAGCTGCCGCTCGGCACGAGCACGCTGGGACTGCGCAACAAGCGGTCGATGTCACCAGACACGCTGGCCGACGGCGCGCTGGTGCGGCGCGTGCTCGCCGCCATCGTCGCGCGAGATCCCGCGCTGGGCCGCCTGCTGCTCGCCGACGACGGGAACTACGCGCACGCCGCGGACCCCTACCTCGGCTACCTGCTGCGGCTGCTGCCCGCCAGCGACGGCCCGGTGCTGCCGGTCGCCGCGCTGCTCGCCCCCGGGGTCGTCGACGAGCTGGCGGGCGGCGACGTGGCCGGCTGGTTCGGCTGGTACTGCTCGCTCGTGTTCGGCATCGCGGTGCGGCTGTTCGTCGGGTACGGGATCGCGCTTGAGTCCCACCAGCAGAACGCGGCCCTCGTCAGCGGGCACCTGCTGGTCAAGGACTTCGACGGGGCGCTGATCAACTACCCGAGGCTCGCGGCGGCGCTCGGAGCTGCCGTGCCGGACCGGTCCGCGTTCACCGACCAGCGGCTGCTCACCGGCTCCGACGACGACCTGGCGAACGTGTTCATCACGATCACCGTGCACCTGTGTGCCGGCGCCATCGCGTTCGGCCTGGCGGAACGTGGCCACGCACCACTGCCAGTTCTGATCTCCATAGTCAGAAAATCACTGGTCGCTGCCCTGGAAGAGTACGACGGCTCACCCGTGGCGGCGCTGCTGGCCGCGCGCGTGCTCAAGGCGGAGCGGCTGCCGGGCAAGGCGATGGTGACGGCCGGAACTCTCGTGGACAAGGCGCGCACCGGCGCCAGCGACATCAACAAGTACTACGGCACGACGGGACCGAACTACCTGCGATGAACGCGGAACTTCTCAGCTGCCAGGCCCTGCTGAACTGCCTGATCCGTGAGGTGTCCAGCCCCGAGAACCAGGCGCTCACCGGGCCGGGGCATGTGACGATCCGGCTGCCCAGGGCCGCTCGGCTGCTGCGCGCGCATACCCGGCGGCCGGCCGGCGGCATCGGGCCACGGCTGGATGGCCGGTGCGAGGTTGAGGACGGCGGGTCCTGGCGGCCTCTGGGCACGGCCGAGCTGGCCGCGATGATAGCGGCCGAACTCTGCCTGGCCACCGGCGTGGCCAACGAGGAGTTCGCGGCTCAGGCCGGTGCCAGCCAGCAGGCCCTGGCGGCGATGCTGGCGGGCCGGGCCGAGTCCAGCGAGATGGATTTCGTCGCCAGCGAGCAGGCGCTGGTCGCCGGGCACCGGTTTCATCCAGCGCCGAAGGCGCGCCAGGGTGCGCCCGGCGACTGGCTGCGCTACGCACCGGAGGTCCGTTCCCGGTTCCCGCTGCGGTTTCTCGGGGTCCGCTCGGAGGTGCTCGTCCAGGACGGGGACACCCAAGCGCTCGGGAGGCTGGGCGGGCCGGTGCCGCCACCGGGGTTCGGCCTACTGCCCGCGCACCCCTGGCAGCTCGGCCTGCTGCGGGATACGCCGTGGTTCGAGGGCGCGCTGCGCGCCGGTCTTGTCGTTGACCTCGGTACGGGGACTCGCCAGGTGGCGCCGACCTCTTCGGTGCGCACCGTCTACGATCCGGTGGCCGACGTGTTCTGCAAGTTCAGCCTCAACGTGCGGCTGACCAACTGCGTGCGCAAGAGCGCCTGGTACGAGCTGGCCGGCTCGGTGCTGCTGAGCGAGCTGCTGTCGCCGGTGTTCGGCGCCTTCCCTGAGGCGGTGCTGCTCGGCGAGCCCGGCTACCGGACGGTGGCGCTCGCGGCGCGGGACGCGTACGAGGGGCTGGCGGTGATCGTGCGCTCGGGTTTCGGGGATTCCCTGCCGGCTGGGGTGACGCCGCTCCTGGCCGCGTCGCTCACCGAACCAGCGTCGCGCTTGTTCGACGGGCGGGATCCTGACTGGCTGGCCGGCTGGTGGCAGGCCTACGTCCGGCTGGTCGCCGCGCCGGTGCTCGGCGCGTACTTCGAGCACGGTATCGTGCTCGAACCCCATCTGCAGAACGTCCTGGCCGGCGTGGACCGCGACGGCTGGCCGGTCCGTGCCATCTTCAGGGACCTGGAGGGCGTCAAGCTGGTGACGGAACGGCACGGCGCCTTCCTGGCGGGCTTGCCCGCGGGCGTGGCGCGAGGCCTCGGCTATGACGCGAAGCGCGGCTGGGACCGGGTGGCCTACTGCCTGTTCGTCAACCACCTAGCGGAGGTCGCGGCGGCTATCGCCGATCGGGCTCTGGAGTCCGCATGTTTTGAACAGGGACTGTGTTTTGAACAGGCACTGTGTTTTGAACAGGGACTGTGGCGCGCGGCGCGGGACGAGGTGACGATCATCGCCAAGGAGCAGGGCTGGCCGCCGGAGCTGCGGGCGCTGCTCGCCGGGGTGCCGCTGCCGGCCAAGGCCAACCTGCGGGTGCGCTGGGCGCGGGCGGCCGACTGCGAGGCTGGGTATGTCCCGGTGCCTAACCCGCTGGGTGGCCGGTGATGCTGGTCCCCGATCGGGTCCGCGACCTCGCCGTTGAGCTGGATGCTTCTGACGGGTTGCCGGCGTACGCGTACGACCTCGGTGCGCTCGCCGCGCACGCGGCGGCGATAAGGGACGCGCTCCCCCGCGCGGTCGAGTTCTACTACGCGGTGAAGGCCAACCCGGACGCTCGCGTGCTGCGTACGGTGGCCGGGCACGCGGACGGGCTCGAGGTCTCGTCCGGCGGGGAACTCACCCATACCGTGGCGAGCGTTCCCGCCGGAAAGATCGCGTTCGGCGGCCCGGGAAAGACCTTCGCCGAGCTGGCTTCCGGCGTTCAGGCTGGTATACACCGGTTCCATGTGGAGAGCCCGCACGAGCTGCGCATGCTGGCCGAGGCGGCGGGTGCGGCCGGACGCACGGCGCGGGTGCTGCTCCGGGTCAACCCTGCTGGGTCCGCTGAGGGGGCAGCGCTGGTGATGGGCGGCAAGCCGAGCCCGTTCGGCATGGACGCGGCGCTGCTCGACGCGTGCGCGGACGTGCTGTCCTCGTACGGCTCGGTGCGGTTGCGCGGACTGCACGCCCACGTGGCGAGCGGGCTCGACGCTGATGACCTGCTCGCCTCGGCAGGCCGGCTGCTCGCCTTCGGCCGGGACTGGTGCTCGGCTCGCGGGGTCCGTGATCCCGAGTTCAACCTCGGCGGCGGGATGGCGGTCGACTACCGGCGACCTGATTCGGTGTTCGACTGGGCCGGTTACGGGCGAGGGCTCGCGGCGCTGCTCGCACCGGGCGAGACGCTGCGGATCGAGCCTGGCCGCGCGGTCTCCGCGTACTGCGGCTGGTACCTGTCCCGCGTCCTCGACGTGAAGGGCAGCCACGGGGAGGCATTCGCGGTGATCGCGGGCGGAACCCATCACCTGCGCACGCCAGCCGCCAAGGGGCACGACCAGCCGTTCTCGATCATCGACGTGCCTGACTGGGCACACGCCTGGGAGCGGCCGGGTAGCGGACCGGGTTCGGTTACTGTCTGCGGCCAGTTGTGTACACCCAAGGATGTCCTCGCGTCGCGAGTGCAGGTGCCTGGGCTGCGGGCAGGCGACCTTGTGGCGTTCGGCATGGCGGGGGCCTATGCATGGAACATCTCGCACCACTCATTCCTCATGCACCCCCAGCCAAGCTTTCACTATCTATGACCGTCAATGCCGTTTTGTATCCTTTCGAGTAGTCAGTTCATGATCACGAATGGTTTTACGTGCTATAGCACGTAAAACCATTCGTGATCATGAGATACGGGTTACCGCGCTACCCGCATACACCCTGCTGGCGCATCAAGAACCACTCGCGTCCCGCCCGGCTAGTCGGCACAGCGAGCGTCCCGGGTCCGGGAAACCCACCTGAACAGTTACCCTTTCGAACGGGAGTTGATGAACCTTGACGATCGCCAGTGAGCGTGGCGCCAGCGAGCGTGGCGTCAGCGAGCGTGGCGTCAGCGAGCGTGGCGCCAGCGAGCACGGCGCTTGCGAGCACGGCGCGGCATGCCACGACGGCACCGCGCCCTCGATGGCGACGGCACCGGAGGCATCGCGCGCGTGGCTGCTGATCGAGCACCCGGGACCGTGGCCCGCGGAGCCGACCGAGGCCGAGCAGCCGGGCGGGCTCGGCGCGCTGGTTGCGGACGCCGATGCGCTCGGCATCCGGGTGCAGCTGATCCGCAGGCCAGGACGGCGAACGCCGCTGCTCGCGGGCGACCCGCGCACCGTTTTCGCGGGCCGGACCGCGGGTGAGCGGCCATGGCTGCGGCGTGGCGTGGTGGCGCCCGGCGCTGACGTCGATGTCGACCTGGCGGCGCTTGCCTCCGGGTCCGGGTCCGGGTTCGGTTTTGGTGTGGCCGTGGATGAACCGGTGTTTCTCGTCTGCGTGCACGGGCGCCGTGACGTGTGCTGCGCGCGGTTCGGGGTGCCGCTGGCGCAGTCGCTGTCCGCTGCGTATCCGGCCCAGGTCTGGGAGACCACGCACGTGGGTGGCCACCGGTACGCCGGCAACCTGGTGATCCTCCCGCACGGCCTCTACTACGGGCCGGTGGGTCTTGCCCAGGCCACGACGGCGGTGACGGCGTACGCCGCCGGCACCGTCCTCGCCGACCGTTACCGCGGGCGGGCCGGCCAGCCCCGTGAGGTCCAGGAGAAGGAGTACGCGCGGCTGGCGGAGGCGGGATCGCTGCCGCTGAGCTCGCTCGAATCGTGACGCATGCGGTCAGGACGGCGTCGTGTCACCCGATCGGGCGTCATGACATTGCCGGCCTCGATCGGAGATGCTGACTATGCACCAGCTTGAAATCTGATGTCGCCGTGACGCCCGGCTATCCCTCAAACGGCCGGGCGCCGCGCCGCAGCCGATCCGCCTTGGGGAGCTCCTGGGGGGGCCTGGGTGTTCTGAGCCACTTCATCGGCCCGGAGCACTCTCGTTGGGTGGATCGGCCGCGGCGCGGGCGAATGACTGGTACGGCGTGATCTCACCCGGTGTGATCACGCCGTCCTCGATCGCGCGGGCGAGCAGCGCGTCCTTGCTCTGCGCACTCCGTCCGGTGGCCGCGTATTTGGCGCGCGCACGGCTGATGTACTGCCGGACCGTGTTCTCGCTGATCGACATGCGGCGCCCGACCGATGCCTTCGACATGCCCTGGAACCACAGCAGCAGCGCCTGCTGCTCCTGCTCCGACAGCGCCGGCCGGGCTGGCCGCTGGTCGGCGAGCATCGCCCTGGCCTGCGACCGGGTCATGTACGGACGATCGGCGGCAGCTGCCAGCACGGCCTCGACCAGATGATCGCGGCCCTCCTCCTTGGATACGTAGGCGTACGCGCCGTTGTCCAGCGTCTCCATCACGATCACCGGATCGCTGTGCGCGGAGAAGGCCACCACCCGGTATCCGTCAGCCACCAGCCCGGGGATCTGCATGGTGACCAGCTCGCCGGACAGCTCCAGGTCCAGGATGACCACTTGGGCCAACGGCACGGCATGGAGCCCGGTCAGGTCGTGCGCCGTCTGCACCAGCCGCACCCGCTGGCCGGGGTCGGACCGGATCCAGGACGCCACTCCCTCGGTGACGACCGGATGGTCTTCAACGATCGCCACCGTCACAGGCTGCTCCATCGCGCCTCCGCCCATAGCATGTCGCCGTCTTGCTGCTGCTGAATGACGACTCCCTCGCCTATCGCCGGCAGCCGGACGACCGCCCCGGTATCGGCGACGAAGCTGACGGCTATTCCGGCGGCCAGCGCCGTCAAGGTGATGCGCGCCCGGCTGCCGGCGGCAGTGAGGATCGCGATGGCAGCGTCGGTGATCACCCGCCGGGCCGGGCCGGGCATCTGCGGCAGCGCCCCGGCCGTCTCGATCTCGACGGCAACCCCGCGCCGCTCGGCCATGTCGGCGCTCGCGTGCAGTTCGTGCACCAGCGATCCGGGAACCTCGTCGCCCTCGGCCAGCAGCCGGCGCAGCCGGGCCGCCTGGACCGCGCACCTCACGCGCACCTGGGGGTCGCCGGGGTCAGCGGTCCCGGCCGCCAGTTCGGCGAGCAGCGGAACGGCGCTTTCCTGGAGCGCCAGCCAGCGAGCGTGCCGGGCGGCCCGGATGACCTCCACGATGGCGGCCCGCTCACGCGCGGCGTGCTCATTCCGTGCCGCCACGGCAGCCTGGCCGGCGGCGGCATCCAGCGCCCTGACCCCGGCGGCGATGGCCACCTGGGCGCCGGTCGACCAGGCAAGCACGGCGAGGAACCCGGCCAGCTCGGTGCGGTTCAGCCCGTCCCGCACCTGCACACCGAAGGTGGCCAGGGCCTCGGCGGCCAGGAACCAGGCAAGCTCGCGGAACCGGCGGCGGAGCAGTACGAGCACGCCGGTCCAGCCAGCACTCCCCCACGCCCAGTTGACCGCCAGCATCTGGCCAGCCGGGCAGGCCACCGCCGCCGCCGTGCTGGCGGCCAGCGCGGTCACGGCCACCGCCCAGGCGGGGAGCCAGCCAGGCGCCCCGCGCAGCACCAGAACCGACCCGGCGGTGATCGCCAGCGCCATGACCAGCCACATCAGGCCCTGGAAGGCGAACGAACCGTAGTCCGGCCGGTTCTGCAGCAATTGCCCGCCCGCTCCGGCGAGATGCCAGCCAGCGACCAGGAAGATCACAGCGATGGTGAACGCACGCTGATAGCGGCCGGACATCATCGTCGTCGGCGGCACAGTCTGCTGTACGGCCGGCTGAGCGGCCGGCCGCTCAGCCGGCTTGACGGCGGTCATGCCGGCCAGCTCACGGTGACGATCGTGCCCGCGCCGGGACGGCTGGCGATCGCGGCTCGGCCACCTACCGCCACCATCCGCCCGGTGATCGACTCGCGGATGCCGCGGCGAGACCGCGGGGTGGCTGCTGGGTCGAACCCGCGACCGCGGTCAGTGACCTTGATGACCGCCCAGCCCGCACCACCGGCGACGGTCACCTCGGCGCGGCCGGTTCCGGCGTGCCGCTCGACGTTGCGCAGCGCCTCGCCGACGCAGGCGACGAGCTGATCCGCGACGGGAGACGGCAGCGTAGCCGGGGCGAGCGTCAGCCGCACGGCCAGGTCATCGGTGCTGGCCGCGGCCCGCTCCAGCTTCGGACTCAGGTCAGTCAGCGGCGCCAGCTCACCCGCCACCGCCGGGACACCCTCGAGCCCTTGCAGCACGCCCAGGTCCCGTGCCGCCTGCGCGATCAGGGCCGGGGACGGTTCCGCGAAGGCCCCGGCCGCGACCATGGTCAGGGTCGACAAGGCCGTATCGTGCAGCTGGCGGTGCTGCTCTCGCTCGTCGGCACGTCGCGCCTCCTCGGCCCGGATCTGCCGCTCGGCCTCCAGGCCAGCAGCGACTATCGCGTCCGCTTGCCGGGCACCGCCGCGGATCACCGCCACCAGGCCGGCGGCCACGATCGTCTCCACCACCAGCAACCACCCTTCGGCTAGGTGGCCAGTGCCGAGCCCGTAGGCGATGACCACGATCGCGGCCGCGGGCACACCGAACCGGGGCCGCAGCGCGATCTGCAGGATGTACACCGACGTGCAGGCCAGCGGGAGCATCCAGGTCGTCTTGTCGCTGATCAGCACGGCGGGGACCAGGTGCTGCTGCACAAGCGCCAGCGCCGAGATAACCACGGCGTCGGCCAGTGCCACCGTCGCCGTCAGCTCGAACCGCCAGACCCACCAGGCGAAGAAGGCCGACCACAAGCACAGCGCGGTCAGCGGCATCACCAGCCACCAGCCGGAGATCTGCTGTGTCGCGGCCAGCGCGGCTACCGCGGTGAACAAGACCGCGCCGCCCAGACGCAGCGCGATCGCATACCGGCCGGCCAGCCGGTCCAGGGCCTGGTCGGACGGACCCGCTAGCGGCGGGCGGCGCGCCTGCCCGCCGCGGCCCGCTATGAGATGGATCTGCCCCCGGACGCGATCAGCTACCGGCTCCACGGGACCAGTATGCGGCAGGACCGCGGAGTGGTGGCCGTTAACGCTTCAAGCCTGAACCAGCGCTAAGACCACTACCGGCTGCGCGTAGTTCTAAATTGTTCGATAGGTCTGGCCTCGTCGATCGTGAAGATATTCGATTATGTGCTAAGATAAGGACTACAAGGGAATCTCTTGAGCCGCGCGAGATGGCCTGGCAGGCGTGGCGCCACCCCCAGGCCGGTCGGCCATCTCGCGCCTTTCCGGGATATAACGAGTTAAATTGGATGGATGACGCCGACGCGCTCAGGTCTGCGCTCCCGCCCGGAAACCAGGGCTGACGCAGGACAGGACCGCGCCAGCCGGGACGATACGCCAGGCCGCGGAGATCTCGCTGGTGAGCGTCGTGAGCAGCGCGGGCATGTCCTCGGCGGCCGTCGCGTGCAGGGCCTCGGCGACGATCAGCACCGTGGACGTCGAGTCGCGGACGGCGGACAGGCCGCTCTGCCGGTTGGTCCACCGGCGGGCGTGCGCATTGCCGTGTCCGTCGGCGAAGATCACCTCACCGGGCGACGGCTGTTCCACGTCACCGCCGAACGTCAGGTACTTCTCGTCACCGATCGCGTAACGCACCTCAAGATCACCGCTGATCGCCGCCACGTCCAGCGCCGCGATCGGCACCGCGGACGCGAGCGAGATCGCGTTGCACAGGTCGACCAGCGGATGCAGCGACGGCAGCGCGCCCTCCTTGCGGAAGCGGCGCAGCAGCGCCTCGGAGGCGCAGCGGTACTGCGTCGGCTTCAATCCCATGCTGGCGAAGGCGCGCCGCCAGGCCTGGATCTGCGGAAGCTCGCTTTCCTGCGGGCCGCTCCGCGCCGCCGCCGAGTACCTGGCCACGGCATCGGCGACACTGACCTCGGGAACGATCCCCTCGGCGTACAGGGCGATAGGCACGAGCGCGGGGAAATCGCGCCAGATCTGGGTGGAGTGCTGGAAGTACACGCTGCTTACCCCTTCTCTCGCAAGCCGACCGCAAGACCCGCCATGACGACGGCGATGCCCGCCCAGACCAGCGGCCGCGGCGCCGGATGGCCGAGCACGACCCCGCTCACCGCGGCGGCGATCGGCGCCACCCCCGCCAGCAGGCCGGCCCGGCCCGCGCCGAGGCGCTCTACGCAGGAATACCACAGCACGAACGCGACAGCGGTGACGACGACGGCGAGGTAAACGGTCGCGGCCCAGTCGTGCCCGGTCAGGTGTGCGAGCGCGCCAGGACCCTCGTGCACCGCGCCGAGGATCGCGAACATGATCGCCGCCAGCCACGTGGTGTGCGCGGACACTCCCCACGGCCCGTGCCGGCCCAGCACCGGGATCGCGAGCAAGGTAAACGAGGCCTCGCAGGCGAACACGACCGCCGCCCAGCCCAGGCCTATCCCGTCGGTACGCCCGACGCCCTGGACCAGGACCGCCCCGCTGGTGACGACCAGCGCGCTCGCCACGGCCGACGGGCGGGGCCGGGTGCCCTCGAGCAGCGGTCCCGCCACCGCCAGCAGCGGTGGCACGCACGCCACCGCGACGCCGAGCACGGCGGGTTCGGCGTGCCGCGATCCTTCGACCAGCGCGACGTTGAAGATCACCAGACCGGTCACGGCGACCCCGCACAGCCACAGCCAGTCCGTGCCGCGCGGCAGGCTCAGCCGGCGACCGGTCAGCCTGGCCAGCCCGGCCAGGATCACGCAGGCCACCGCGTAGCGGGCCGCCTCCGCCGTGTAGAACGGCGCGTTCGCGAGCACGCCGGAGACCGCGACACTGCCGCCCACGCAGGTCATCGCGACGGCCCCGCAGACGGCCCCCAGGGCGTTAGCCCGGCTGGGCTGCCGGCTGGATTGATTGCCGGGCTGCCGGCCGGCAACCCAGCCGGGTTGATTGCGCAATTGACCCGCTGGAGCGATGTCAATCGCGCAATCGACCAGGATGGGAGCCGGGACGGGAGCCGGGACGGGAGCCGGGACGGGAGCCGGGGTGGGACTCGTCATACCGGCACGCTACGGACCTCTTGGTCCTGTGAACAGGACCAACTCGGCATATTTATAATGGACCAATGGAATCTGGCACGGACTTCCTGCAGCTAGACCCCGCATCGGCTCCGGCACGGGGACTGACCGGCTGGCTCGCCGACGGGCTGCGCGCCGCCATCATCGACGGGCGGCTCGGCACCGGAGCGTCCTTGCCGCCCAGCCGCGAACTGGCGGATGACCTGGGCATCTCCCGCGGCGTAGTGGTCGAGGCGTACCAGCGGCTCAAGGACGAGGGCCTGGTGAGCGCGCGACCGGGGACCGGAACGAAGATCCTCCCGTACCGGCAGAAAGCCCAGCAAAAAGCACAGCACCGGCCAGCGCCGGAACCGCCCGTGCGGCTGGGGGTACGAGCACCCGGGCTGCTCCCGCTGCGGTGGCGGGAGGCGGCGGCGCTCGACCTCTCCCCCGGTGTCCCTGACCTGTCCGGTTTTCCCCGCGCGGCCTGGCTGCGGGCCGAACGGCACGTGCTGACCCATGCCAGCGTCGGTGATCTCGGCTACCCTGACCTGCGCGGCGTCGGCTGGCTGCGCACCGAACTGGCCGGCTGGCTATCCAGGACCCGCGGCCTGCGCGCACACCCCGATGACATCATCGTCGTGACCGGGGTCGCGCAGGCACTGACCCTGCTCGCCCAGCGGCTGCGCGCCCGCGGCGCCGCCGAGATCGCGGTCGAGGACCCGGGATCGCGCGGCTCGCGCGACCTGTTCGAGTACTGGGGCCTGCGGTCGGTACCGGTCGCCGTCGACGAGCACGGGCTGCGGGTATCGGCCCTGCGCGAGACCGGACCTGGCGTGCGGGCCGTGGTGCTCACGCCAGCGCACCAGTTCCCGACCGGGGTCGTACTCGCGCCCGAGCGGCGCCGCGACCTGCTGGACTGGGCCGCCGGCGCCGGCGCCGGCGGATTGATCATCGAGGACGACTACGACGCGGAGTTCCGGTATGACCGGGCCCCGGTGCCGGCGCTGCACGCGTCGGGCCCCGATCACGTCGCCTACGCGGGCAGCACCTCCAAGACGCTCGCCCCCGGCATGCGGCTGGGCTGGCTGATCCCGCCGCCCCGGATGCACGCCGATCTGCTCACCGCCAAGCACGCCGCCGACCTCGGCTCCCCCGCGCTACCGCAGATGGTTCTCGCCAGGCTGATTTCCAATGGGGAACTAGAACGACACATCCGTCAGGTCCGCAAGCGTCAGCGGACCCGGCGCGATGCCCTGCTCACCGCCGTGCGTGAGCACCTGCCGCACGCGCGGGTCAGGGGCGTCGCGGCAGGCCTGCACCTGCTCATCTCGTTCCCCGGACTCAGCATGCCGGATACCGAGATCGCCGAGCGGATCCTCGAGGCCGGTGTCCTCGTCCACCCGCTCTCGTGGCACTGTCAACGGAACGAAGCACCAGGGATAGTTCTGGGATACGCCGCCTATACCCCTGACCAGCTCAGCGAGGCGGTACGGCGAGTTGCCAGCGCGGTGAGCTAGCCGATGGCTGCGCGCTAGCTCTGCTTGCGCTGGCGACGGGCGTGGTTGCGCAGTTGCAGGATGCGGGCGGTACCGGCCAGGCCAACCAGCGCAGCGCCGCACAGCCCGGCCAGCAGCAGCGCCACGCCGAGCGGAAGATGACCGTGCGCCCCGAGGTACGAAATATCCACCGAATGCCCGTTCTGCAGGATGAACAGCAGGGCAAACAGGAGCAGGATGCTGAAACATCCCAGAGCCACCCATGTCGCGCTGAGCCGGGTGCGCTTCGGCTCTACCGGCGGCTGGACCCCGGTGCCCGCTGCGGTCACGTCCTGCGTGGCCGGAGCCTGCGGTTCCTCCGGCGCATTGGGCTCTTCTACCGCGGCCGGGCCATGTTCCTGCTCGGCCGGGTGCTGCGGGACGGAACCCTGCGCGGGCACGGCTACATCTGGGGCATCAACAGCCTGGCGCTCTTCTGGCATCGGGCACCTCCCTTTCTCCGGACGTACTGCCCACCTTTCCGCAGGTTATACCCGGTTAACCTCCCAGGTAGGCGAGGACGGCGAGGACGCGCCGGTTGTCGTCGTCGGATTGCTGGAGGTCCAGCCTGAGAAAAATGGAGGCCGTGTGCTTGGCCACGGCGCGTTCGGTGATGACCAGACGCTGCGCGATCGCCGCGTTCGACCGGCCCTCGGCCATGAGGCCCAGCACCTCTCGCTCGCGCGGGCTGAGCGCGGACAGGCTGCCGTCTCCGCTGTTGCGGGCGAGCAGGCGGGAGATCACCTCCGGGTCCATCGCGGTGCCGCCGTGCGCGACCCTGCGCACCGCGTCAACGAACTGGGCGCTGTCGAACACCCGGTCCTTCAGCAGGTAGCCAATGCCACCGCCGCTGCCGCCGGCTAGCAGTTCCCGCGCGTACAACTGCTCCACGTACTGGGACAGGACCAGGATCGGAAGGTCCGGGTTCTCCTTTCGGGCCCGCAGCGCCGCGCGCAGCCCCTCGTCGCTGAACGTGGGCGGGAGCCTGACATCCACGATCGCGATATCCGGCGGGTCCCCGCGCAGCGCGGTGAGCAGATCCTCTCCGTTGTCCACCGCCGCCGTTACCTGGAGGCCGTGAGCCTCGAGCATCCTGGTGAGGCCGTCACGGAGCAGGAACAGATCCTCGGCTATGACAACGCGCACGGGATCGCCATCGTGACGGCCGTCGGACCACCTGGCGGGCTGCTGACCGCCAGGACACCGTCGAACGCGGCGAGGCGGCGCTCGATGCCGGTCAGCCCGCTGCCCCGGTTCGGATCCGCGCCACCTTGACCGTCGTCGGTCACCGAGATCTTCAGCATCCCGCCATCATGCCTGATGTCGATCCACGCCTGACTGGCCTGCGCGTGCTTGGACACGTTGGCGACCAGTTCGTTGACCGCGAAGTAGGCCGCCGACTCGATCGGCGCGGACGGCCGTGCCCGCGCCCCGAGGTCGCTGCTGAGCTGGATGCGCAGCGGAGTGTCCAGCGCCAGCGCCCTGATCGCGTCGGCCAGGCCCCGGTCGGCGAGCACCGGCGGGTGGATACCGCGGACCAGTTCGCGCAGTTCGCGCAGCGCCTTGGCGGAATTGTCGCGCGCCTCGATCAGCAGGGCCCTGGCCGCCTTGGGATCGTCGTCGATCAACTGGCCTGCCGCGTCCAGCGTCATGCCCATGGCGACCAGCCTTGCCTGAGCTCCGTCGTGCAGGTCCCGCTCTATCCGGCGGATCTCGGCCGCGCCGGAATCGAGGGTCTCGGTCCTGGTCTGTGACAGGTGCTCTACCCGCCGCTCCAGTGCCGCACTGCCCGTGGGCGCGAGCATCGACTTGGCCAGCAGGCCGTACGCCTTCAGCATCTTGGGGGCGCTGTACAGTCCGGCGGCGATGAACCCGGCGCCGTACACCACGATCGACACTGTGCCGTTCCCTGGGTAGGCCGGCGGCGGGATCGCGCCGGTCAGCTGGGATCCGATGAAGCCGATCACACCGACGCCGATGAGGACAGCCGGCAGCATTGCCACCAGCACGCCCAGCCACGAGCCCGCCGATAGCCACAGCACGTCGCGCCAGGTGGCAGGGTCCTTCCTCCGCGGAGTTCTGTCCAGGTACGGCTCGGCGATGGGGACACCGCACCAGGCGCCGACCATGCGCCTGGTCAGTCTTGCCAGCCGGCGGATTCCCCGTGATAGGCCTGGGGTAATGGTCGCGGCCAGCACGACGACGCAGGTCAGCGGCACCGCGATCAGCACAGCATGCAGCAGGTTCTGATCGAGAAACGGGCCGCCTGCCGACCTCTTCGCGACCACGAACAGGATGAGGATCATGGCGATTCCGGCAGGGTTCAGCAGGCCGAGCGCCAGCCCTCTTGCCGCCGCTCTGGCGCCGGTCCTCAGTGTTTCCACGACCGTGTCCTCCTCCGCCAGCCTCGTTCTTGCCAGCCTCGTTCCTGCCAGTCTGCCTGGGCAGTGGCCGGGCCGGCAGTGGCGCTAGCCACCGGATCAGCGGGTGTACTTAGGTCCACCGGTAGACGCCGGTTAGGCATCTGTCGAGGGTACCCGCGTGATTTCTACCGTCATTCGCATGAACATCATCGAGACAGCCGGGCTGGGAAAGCGGTACGGCCGCACCTGGGCCCTGCGGGATTGCACACTCGCCGTTCCTGGCGGCCACGTGGTCGCGCTCGTCGGACCCAACGGCGCGGGTAAGTCAACCCTGCTGAACATGGCGACAGGCCTCGCTACGCCCACCGCCGGCCGCGTCACGGTACTCGGCGGCGTAACCGCCGGGTCGCCGGCCGCGCTCGACCGGATCGCGTTCGTCACGCAGGACGCGCCGCTGTATAAGAACCTGCCGGTCACCGACATGCTGCGGGTCGCGCGGTACCTGAACCTACGCTGGGACGCCTCGCTCGCGGCCGCCCGGCTTTCCCGCCTGGGGATCGATCAGCGAAAGAAGGTCGGCGCACTGTCCGGCGGGCAGAAGGCCCAGCTCGCGCTCACGATCGCGCTGGCCAGGCGGCCCGACCTGCTCGTCCTCGACGAACCGCTGGCCGCGCTCGACCCCCTGGCCAGGCACGACTTCATGGAGTCGGTGCTGTCCGAGGTGGCGGCCGAGGGTATCTCGGTGGTCCTGTCCTCGCACGTGGTCGCCGAGCTTGACCAGGTAGCCGACTACCTCATCGTGCTTGGCCGAGGCAAGGTCCTCGTGTCCGAATCGGTGTCATCCCTGGTGGCCGCGCACGGTATGGGCCTGGAGAAGCTCGTTCTCGGTTACCTGCGTGCGGGAAGCACGGAGGTGGCGGCGTGACCGCTGTTACTAGCGCCGCTGTCCGGCCACGGCGAGTGCCGGCCGCCAGGGTGGCCTGGGTTACCTGGCGCCAGCACCGCGCGGCGCTGGCCGGCGCCATCGCCCTGCTCGCCGTCCTGGGCCTGTATCTGCTGATCACGGGTTTGTTCATACATCATGCGTGGGCCGCGGTGGTCGCCTGCCATCCGGCGCCTTCGGCAGCGTGCTATCAGCTGGTGGAGCAGTTCAACCAGCAGTACTACGGAACCCAGCAGGGCTCGGTGGTGTCGTCGGGGATCAACGCGCAGACCGTGCCGTTCCTCTTGCTGGCAGTGCCGATCCTGCTCGGCGTGTTCACCGGGGCGCCGGTGCTGGCCAGAGAACTGGAGAGCGGGACGTTCCGGTTCGCCTGGACCCAGGCCTGCGGCCGGGTGCGCTGGGCGGTCGTGCGGCTGGGTGTGCTCGCCGTGGCGCTGACCGTGCTTACGTTCGCGTTCAGCCAGCTATTTGGCTGGTACTTCAGCCCGTTCTTCGCCGAAGGCAAGACCACCAAGTTCCCGATGCAGCTATTCGGCAACCTAGGTGTCGACTTCGCGGCGTGGACGCTGCTGGCGTTCACGGCCGCCGCGTTCCTCGGCGTGGTGATCCGGCGCACCGTCGCCGCGATGGCCTCCGCGCTGGCCGGGTGCACGGTGCTCGACGTGGCCACGATGATGGCGCTGCGGCAGCACTACGCCGCGCCGCTGACCGCGTCCGGGAACAACCCGCCAGGCGGCCAGTCCGCGTGGGTACTGGACCAGTGGCTGAACAGACCAGATGGCCAGCACGTCAGGCTGACGGACATCCCGCTGAGCGTGCAGAACTCCCCTGATCCGTCCGCGTTCAGCAACTGGCTGCGGACCGAACACGTCACCCAGTGGTGGTCGTATCTGCCGGGCAGCGACTTCTGGCGATTCCAGCTCATCGAGGGCGGCTGGCTGCTCGGGCTGTCCGTCCTGCTGATCGCGGCGTCGATCTGGATGGTCAGGCGCCGGGCGGCGTGACGGCTGGCCGGCGTTACGGCTGGCCGATGTGACGGCTGGCCGGCGTTACGGCTGGCCGATGTGACGGCTGGCCGGCGTTACGGCTGGCCGGCTTGCCGGTCACGGGTTAGCCGTTCACGTGGTAGCCGAGGCCGGGTACGCGGCGGATGAGGCCCTCGCCTTCGAGCATGCGCAGGGCCTTGCCCGCGGTCTGGCGGGATAGCTGAAACTCCGTGCACAGGGCGCTGATCGAAGGTATCCGGGCATCTCGCGCGTAGGTCCCGTCGGCGATCTGGGCGCGGAGGGTCGCGGCGAGCTGCATATAACGCCGCGGATCGTTCGATTCGGCCGTTGTCATAGCAGGGAGGCTACCGATTATTGTCGTAACTAGTCGACTAGTTACGAGAAGATAGTTGACGGTTGCGCCAGTGGCGAACATCGATCCGTGCACGTAGAGTGACGGCTTCTGGTTACTCATAGTCACTGCCGCACTGACTCGGGGGGTCAGCCGTAAGTGAAACGTGCCCTGCTTCTAGCTGTGACCACGGCCGGCCTGATGGCCGCCACCGTTCCCGAACCCGCGATGGCGCGGCTCACGCCGTCCGCCACGCCGTCCGCGCTGGCGCTGACCAGCGTCCCGCCCAAGTACCTGGCCATGTACACAGGAGCCGCCAAGACCTGCCCGGGCCTCCCCTGGCAGGTTCTGGCAGCGATCGGCACGATCGAGTCGGGCAACGGCTCCTCGGCCGCCCCCGACGTGCACCGGCCCACCGGTGACGGAGGCGCGGAAGGCCCGATGCAGTTCGAGGCGGCGACGTTCGGCGCATACGGGGTCCGCGCCGACAAGAAGCACCCGCTCAGCCCGTACAACCCTTCCGATGCCATCTACACCGCGGCCAAGATGCTCTGCGCCGACGGCGCGTCCGGCGGGTCACTGAGCGGGATCACGCAGGCGATCTACGCGTACAACCACGCATGGTGGTACGTGAACGATGTGCTGTCCCTGGCCGAGCGGTACTCCGGACCGCTTCCCGCTCCGGTCGTGCACCCGGTTCCTACGGTGCAACCCGGACCGCAGCCGGGCCTGCCCGGCTCTTCCACACTGTGTAGCCCCGACCGGATTCGAACCGGCGTTACCGCCTTGAGAGGGCGACGTCCTAGGCCTCTAGACGACGGGGCCGTGCCTTGTCCCGGCAGTCCTTCACCGGGTTGTGAACCTGCTATCTCCAGCGGCGTTCAGACTACCGTGTCACCGCCCGCAGAGCCAACCGGAGGGGCAAATTCGCCCACCGGCGCGGCGAGTCCCAGCTCAGTCTCGTCGCCGGGGTCATCCGCTCCGCCCGGTTCGGCTGGGTCGCCCGGTCTGGCTGGGTCGCCCGGTCTGGCTGGGTCGCCTGGTTTGGCTGGGCCGACCGGTTCGGCAGCGTCGCCCGGTCTGGGTGGGTCGCCTGGTTCGGCGGCGTCGCCTGGTTTGGCGGCGTCCCCGCGCGGTGCCAGCCCCAGCGGTACAGCAAGCCCGGGCAGTACGA
>DASXDG010000157.1:0-9775 GCA_036490795.1 Streptosporangiaceae bacterium | reverse complement strand
GGCGCGCTCGCAGCTGCAATTCGCGACCCCTCGGGGTCGAGGCCCCGCGCCAGGCTGGGATACGGCATCAAGTGCCAAGAAGCGCCCGGATTCGGTTGCGGACAGCCCGCGCTCATCCTCCCGCCCGGCCCGGGCCGGGCGGGCGGCTTCAGCACGATCGCCTGCAGGACCACAGGGCGGCAGCGAACCCCGGCCACGCAGCCACCCGCACCGAGCCAGTTTTGCGCCCTCGCGGCGCCCGCACGGTCAGGCTTGGCTGGGATGAAGATCCTGCTCGACATCGAGTATTCGGACAGCCCGACCAGCTCGACGGCGCAGGCCACCCCGCGGCGTGGGCGGGCCAGTCGCCGCCGCGGCTGGCCAGCACGGTGCGGAGCTACACCCAGTCGGTGATCGAGGCGTTCGCCACGAACGGGACGCCAGTGTCGCAGGTGGCAATCGGCAACGAGATCACCCAGGGGTTCCTGTGGCCCACCGGGCACCTGGTTCCCGAGTCATCAGGGCAAGCCGACTGGGGCGCGCTCACCACCCTGCTCAAGGCAGGGATCGCGGGAGCGAAGGCTGGCAACCCGCCCGGGAACCCGCTCCAGGTCCAGCTGGACATCGACGCCGGGGCCGACGCGACGACATCGGTGGACTTCTTCCAGCGCATGACCGCGGCCCTGGTGCCGTTCGACGTGCTGGGCGAGAGCTACTCCCCTGGCTGCAGGGCTCGCTGTCGGACCTGAAGGCCACCTTGCTCAGCGTCACCGCGCAGCTCCGCAAGCCGGTCGTGATCGCCGCGGACCAGTTCCCCTACTCCGACATCACCGGCTACGGCAGCTACTCCGACACCGTGCCCTACCGAACACGCTGCCCGGTTACCCGATCACCCGGCCGGGCAGGCCAGCTACGAGCGCGACCTTGTCTCGCTGCTGGCCTCGCTGCCGCAGGGGCTCGGCCTGGGCGCCTTCTACCTCGCCCCCGGCACCGAGGGGAGCCTCGGCGAGTTCACCCCGGCGGGGGCGGCTGAGCCGGCCGTGGACGCCTACCGGGTCGGCTCCGTGGCCACCAGCTACGGGACCGGCGTTCCGCCGGTGGGGTCGATCCCGGCAGGCACGCCGCCCGCCCAGCCGTCCCAGCCCGCCACGACGAGCAATGCCGCGCTGCCCGGCACGCTGCCGCCGCTGCCGCCCGGGCTGAACGTCGCGATCGGCGCGAGGGTGCAGGCCAACTCGGGTTCGGCGCCCGGTGAGCCGCTCAGCGACATCAACGACGGAGACGGCACGACCCGCTGGTGCCCGAGCACAGCGGGCGTGCACCAGGTCACCATCGACCTCGGCCATGTCGAGCAGGTGACTGGGACCGGAATCACCTTCTCGGGCGAGCACACCGGGGACGGCGCGACCTACACCGTCTCCACCGGCATCACCGGGCCCGGGCAGGCCGCGCTCCCGAACCAGGCGGCCGGTGACCGCAATGGGATCTCGCCAGGGGCGCAGTACCTGTTCTCCGGCACCTCCTCCGACGTCACCGCGACCGTGCCAGCCCGCTATGTGACCCTGACCTATCAGGTGCCGCGGGAGGAGACCGTCTGCGTCCAGGAGTTCCGGGTGTTCGCGCCGGCCAGCGCGCAGCAGGCCAGTCAGCTGGAGCTGGGCAGCGACCTGTCCACGCTGCTGACCGACACCGGGACCTACACCCTGGACGGGAAGAGCGAGCCGATCCTGAGCATCTTCCGCAGCGGCGGGCTGAACTACGTGTGGCTGCGGCTGTGGGTCAACCCGGTCAGCGGGTACTACCGCGTGCCGTCGGAACCACCGTTCTGCGCGGCCGCCAGCTGCCCCGACCTGGCCAACGACCTGAAGATGGCCAGCGAGATCAAGGTGGCCGGGGCCAAGCTGCTGCTCGACATCCACTACTCGGACACCTGGGCCGACCCCCAGCACCAGAACGTGCCCGGCGCCTGGGGCGGTGAGACGCTGTCACAGCTGGCCATCACCATGCACGACTACACCGAGTCGGTGATCAAGGCGTTCGCGGCTAACGGCACCCCGGTGTCCCAGGTCGCGATCGGCAACGAGATCACCGTGGGCATGCTGTGGCAGTTCACCCAGCTGACCACTGCCGCCACGGCAGGCGCGACTACCATCACGGTGAACAATCCCAGCGGCATCCGGGCGGGCGACACCCTCTACATCGGCTCGCTCGCCACGAGCAACAGCGTGGCCGGGGTAGCCGACGCCACGACCGACATCGTGAAGGTCAAGTCGGTAGGCACGTCCGGGGCGGGCGACATCACGCTCGCGTCCCCGCTGACGTTCACGCAGGCCGACACGGCCAGCGTCCAGGACGTGCAGGACTCCGGGCACCTGCTGTTCAACGACAGCACCGACACCGCCGACTGGAACTCCCTCACCACGCTGCTCAAGGCGGCGATCTCCGGGGCGCGGGCGGGCAACCCGGCCGGGAACACGCTGCTGATCCAGCTGCACATCGACCGGGGCGGCGACAACGCGGCAGCGACCGACTTCGTCAGCCACATGATTGCGGCCGACGTGAATTTCGATGTGATCGGCCTGTCCTACTACCCGTGGTACCACGGCCCGATGTCGGCGATGAAGGCCAACCTCACCGCGCTCATCGAGCGCTTCCACAAGTACGTGATGATCGCCGAGGACCAGTTCCCTTACGACCCAATCGGCGGCTACGGCCAGTACGACCCGGCCGACGCCAACTACCCGGACACGCTGCCCGGCTACCTGGTCACCCCGGCCGGCCAGGCGTCCTACCAGCGCGACCTGGTCTCGCTGATGGCGTCGCTACCCGACAACAAGGGCCTAGGCGTCTTCTACTGGGACGGTGACAGCTACAGCTACCAGGGCATGTTCGCCTCCCCGGGCATCGCCCAGCCGGTCATCGACGCCTACCAGATCGGCAATGCGCCGACGGCCGGGCCGTAGCACGGAACTCTCCGGGCGTAGGCCGGCCATGACCGCTTTTCTATGCGACTTCTAGGGCAGCGCCGCGGCGGGACTGCTCCCGGCGCGGATGCGTACCGCGTCACGGCTGGGCGGAGCGCCGAACAGCCGCCGGTACTCCCGGCTGAACTGGGACGGGCTGTCGTACCCGACGCGGTTGCCGACGCCGGTGATGTCGTTGGGGCTGTCCGCCAGCAGCAGTCTCGCCGCCTGCAGCCGGATGTGCTTTTGGAACTGGATCGGGCTCATCGCCGTCACCGCCTGGAAGTTCCGGTGGAAGGCCGAGACGCTCAGCCCAGAAAGCTGTGCCACCTCCTCGACCCGGAACGGCTGTGCGTAGTTTTCCCGGATCCACTGGGCCGCCCGGGTGATATGGCGCAGGCTGCTGTCGGCGAGGCCGAGCTGGCGGACGGCGTCACCCTGGTCCCCGGTCATCAGCCGCCACAGGATCTCCCGCTTGACCAACGGGGCCAGCGTTCTTCGGTCCCACGGCCGGTCGAGCAAGCGGAGCAGCCGCACGACAGCGTCGAGCAGCTCGTCGGGTGCGTCGCTGACCGCGATCCCCGGCCGCGAGGTACCGGCGGACCGCGGCAGGTCCCCCGGACCGGCCAGCAGCATCAGCTCCGCGATCGCGGCAGGTTCCAGGGTCATCCCGAAGCCGAGCGCGGGGCACCCGGGAGCGGCGTCGATGACCTGCCCGGTCACCGGGACGTCGATCGAGGCGACAAGGTACTGGCCGACGCCGTAGTCGTAGAAACGGTCGCCCAGTGCCAGCCGCTTGCGGCCCTGGGCGATGATCGCCACCACCGTGCCAGACATCGAGGACTCCGGCGCAGCGGTGTGGTCGGCCTTGCAGATCCGCACCCCGTCGATCGCGGTGGCCAGATCGGGACGCGCATGCCGGTCCAGCAGTTCGCGAAGCTCGCCCATAGACATACCGCTAGTGCATCACAAAATCTGCGACAACTAGCCCCGTAGCGAGAGGATCGTGCAACAACACGAGAGGATCTTGCTGGCCCGGCGCCTGCGGCGTTGATTTGCTGAAAGTACCGGAACAGGTCACGGCTTCCAGGCCATCACCACGGCGAAGGATGCGAGTGCGCCTGCTTTGATGTGCGGGCCTGGGCCTTGACGTGCGCCCCTCTGGATGGAAGAAGGCCAGGAGTTTTTATGCAAGACAACGTGATCGACAAGATCTACATTGACGGCGAGTTCGTGACCCCGCACGGGACGGAGCTGTTCGACCTGTTCAACCCGGCGACGGGAAAGGTGACCGGGCAGGTCCGGCTGGCTGACGAAGCGGACACGGACGCGGCGGTCGCGGCGGCGGTGCGCGCTCTGCCGGCGTGGTCGGCGACGTCGGTGCAGGAGCGGATCGCGGCGCTGCGGCGGGTGCAGGACGCCCTGGCCGCGCGGCGGGGCGAGCTGGCCGAGGCCGTCGTCACCGAGTATGGCGGGCCGGTGCGCAACGCGTGGATGGTCGACTCGGCCATCGGCGCGTTCGGCGACATGATCAAGACGCTGGAGAACTTCGAGTTCACCCGGCACGCCGGTACCACGACCGTGGAGATGGTGCCGATTGGGGTGGCGGGCCTGATCTCGCCGTGGAACTCCGACGCGTTCTTCATCGCCGACAAGACCGCGACCGCGCTGGCGGCCGGCTGCACCGTGGTAATGAAGCCCAGCGAGATGAGCGCCACCCAGACCCAGGTGGTGACCCGCGCGTTCCACGACGCCGGGCTGCCCGCCGGGGTCGTCAACATCGTGACCGGCCGCGGTGACGTGGTCGGCACCGCGATCACCCGCCACCCCGACATCGCCAAGATCTCCTTCACCGGCTCTACGCCGGTCGGCAAGATCATCCTGCGCGATAGCGCCGATACGGTCAAAAACGTCACCCTCGAGCTCGGCGGCAAGTCCCCCTCGATCATCCTCGACGACGCCGACCTGGAGCAGGCCGTCCCGATCGCGCTCGCGGCCGGGTTCGCCAACAGCGGCCAGGCGTGCGTGGCCGGCACCCGCATCCTCATCCCAGAAAGCCGCAAGGACGAGGTGCTGGCCGTCCTGGCCGGGAAGATGGCCGCCTGGCCCGCCGGCGACCCCAGCGACCCCGCCACCGCGATCGGCCCGATGGTCAGCCAGCGCCAGTGGGACCGCGTCCAGTCCTACATCCGCCGCGGCATCGACGAGGGCGCCCGGCTAGTCGCCGGCGGCCCCGGCCGCCCCGACGGGCTCCCGGACGGGTACTACGTCCGGCCCACCCTGTTCGCCGACGTCACCAACGACATGACCATCGCCCGCGAAGAAATCTTCGGCCCGGTCCTGTCCGTCATCACCTACCGCGACGAAGACGACGCCGTGCGTATCGCCAACGACACCGCCTACGGCCTGCACGCCTACATCTTCGGAACCCATCCCGAGCGTGCACGCCGCATCGCCTCCCGCATCGAGGCTGGCCGCGTCGCCATCAACGGCGGCTACGAGTCCATCTCGCCCTTCGGCGGCTTCAAGCAGTCGGGCCTGGGACGGGAATACGGCTCTTACGGCCTTGAGGGCTTCCTCGAGCCGAGGTCCGTCATGGGTGACCGGGCACACCCGGGCCCCGTAGCTTGCCTGCGAACTGGCACCCAGCCCAGCCCGGCATCGTGGCTCGGGCCGGGTTGGGCGCCAGGACCCCGGGCAAGGTAACCGGGGCCCCGCTCCCGCCGTCACGGCGCTGCCATGAAGGTCACGTATATGAAAAGGATTGTGCAACGAAGCGAGACGATCTTGCTGGCCCCGCGTTCGCTGCGCTGATTTCCTGAAGGCACCGGAGCATGTCATGGATTCCGGGGACCATCACCACGACGGAGGAGACGGGCAATGCCCCTCAACGACGACCGGCAGGGCCGACCGTGAGCGTAAACGAAGCGGTCGTCCGCGCCCTCGCCATCGGGCCGGGCTCCTCTCCAGCCGAGCACACGATCGACATCACTTCGGTGGGCAGGCGCAGCGGCATCCCGCGCCGCATCGAAGTCTGGTTCCACCGAGTCGACGGCCGCTGGTACATCACCGGCGTGCCAGGTCCCCGCGGCTGGCAAGCGAACCTGCGCGCCAATCCGCGGTTCACGGTGCACCTCAAGCACGGGGTCACGGCTGACCTGCCCGCGACCGCGAGGCCGGTCGACGAGCAGACCAGGCGCCGGGTGATCATGGCCGTCCTCGACCTGCAGAACCGGCCACAAATCGCGGCGCGGGGCACGCCGCGCCAGGATCCAGGCAAATGGCTCGCGGGCAGCCCGCTGATCGAGATCGTGTTCGACGACGAAGAACTGATGACCGCCGCCTCCGCGCGGCCTTGACCGCCGCCAGGACTAGGAGCGGACATGACAACAGCCGACACCAATGTCATAGCGCGCGCCGGGACAGCCGGCCGCGCGCCGCTTGGCCTGGGCTCATTCGGGGTGTGGATGACATCCCAGGCGGCGTCGCCGGAGCTGGCCATCGCGGTGGAGCGGCTGGGATACGGCGCGATCTGGCTGGGCAGCGCCGACGGCGACCTGCGCTTGGCCGAGAAACTGCTGGAAGCGACCAGCACGCTGACGGTGGCGACCGGGATCGTCAACATCTGGACCTACCCGCGCCGGTCGGCGCCGCATGGCACCGGGTCGAGCAGACCCATCCGGGACGGCTGCTGCTCGGCATCGGCGTCGGCCACCGCGAGGTCACCGGCGCCTCCTATGCGCGGCCGTACCAAGCGCTGACCGGATACCTGGACACGCTCGACATGGTCGGCGTGCCCGCCTCGCGGCGGGTGCGGCCGCGCTCGGCCCGCAGGTGCTGCGGCTGTCCGCGCAACGCAGCGCCGGAGCGTACCCGTACCTGGTCACTTCCGAGTACATCCGCCGAGCCCGCGGAATCCTCGGCGACAGGCCGCTGCTGGCACCCGAGCAGAAAGTCGTGCTCGACCCCGACCCGGCCCGCGGACGCGAACTGGCCCGCCAGCAAGTGCTGCTTCACCTGAACCTGGCCAATTACGTGGCCAACCTGCGCCGGCTTGGCTACACCGATACCGACCTGGCTGCCCCAGGCAGCGACCGGCTCGTTGACGACCTCATCCTCCACGGGACCGCCGACGAGGTCACCGCGAAGCTGCGCGAGCACCTTCAGGCCGGCGCCGACCACGTGCCGTTCCAGCTCCTCACCGGCAACGACGCCGACCCGCTTCCTGAACTTACCGCCCTAGCCGAACGCCTACTCAGCTGAGCCCGCCGACCGAAAGTCAGCCACGATCGTCCGGTTCGCCTGGTGCCGCCGGGTGTTCGGCGTGGTTGAGCGTGAAAGGCGCGGTTGACTGCTGTTGCCGCCAGGCCCCGGGCGCGATGCCGTGGTGGCGGCGGAAGGCGGCCGCGAACGCGTAGGGCGAGCCGTATCCGACCGTGGTGGCGATGTTGGCGAGGCTGAGTTCGCCGGTGCGCAGGTGGTCGCGGGCGAGAGTCATCCGCCACTCCGTGAGGTACTGCAGCGGGGCTTGCCCGAGCGCGTCCCGGAAGACTCGCGCGAATGCGGCCCGGGACAGGCCGCTGATCGCCGCGAGCTCAGGCACTGTCCACGAGTGACCGGCGTCTTCGTGGATGGCCCCCAGCACGGCGTGCAGGCGTGGGTCGCCGGACGCCCGGTACCAGCGGGGTGCGGTCGCGCTGCTGCGGAAGTCGCTGCGGAGGGCCAGGACGAGTAGCACGTCGAGCAGGCGGTCGAGCACGGTCTGCTGGCCTGGCTCCACGTTCGTGAGCTCGCGGGACACCAGCACGATGACTTCGCGGAGCGGTTCGTCCACCGCGGTCGAGAGCGTCAGCACGCGCGGAAGGGCGTCCAGCAGCCCGCTGGTGACGTCACCCGAGAACTGGTAGGCACCGCACAGGAACACCGTCGCCCCACGGTCAGCGTCGGCTGCGGCCTGGCGGTACCTGGCCCGGAATTCGTCCGGCGACAGGCAGCAGGCCCCTGGTTCGTGCGCGATGTGGTGAGCGGAGCCGCCGCGCACCAGGCTGATCTCCCCTGGCCGGAGCTCCACGGCACCGGCCGGGTCGTCGAGCCACAGCCACGCCTTGCCCCGGGTCACTGCATGCACCGCGAGCTGGATGGAGCCGCCTAGGCGCAGTCCCCATGGGGGCGTGACCACTGTGCGGGCGAAGACCGCCCCGGTGGCGCGCGCCCGCATGAGATGGTCGTACAACAAGTCCACACGTCAAGACTGCGAGTAACACGTGACAGAGTCAACGAATCTGAGAGGATCAAACAATAACCTGAGCGTAATGCCCATTGATCCGCTCAGCATGAGGGCTGAATGCTTAAGTCATGACCAGCACATCCCATGCCGCGCTCATCCTCGGCGGCAGCGGCCGGACAGGCTCACTTGCCGCCAGCCAGCTCGCCCGGCACGGTATCCCCGCCCGCACTGCGTCGCGCCACGGCAGCGATGTGTTCTTCGACTGGGACGACCCGGCCACCTATCCGGATGCCCTCGCCGGGACGGACCGGGTGTACCTGGTCACCCCTGTGCTGCGCGTGCGTTACGCAGTCCGGGTCGCCGAGTTCCTTGACCAGGCCGAGGCGGCCGGCACGCGGCACGTCACCCTCCTCAGCACCTACAACGGCGACCGGGCGCCACGCGAAATCGACATCGCGGCGGCCGAGGCTGACCTCGCGGCGCGGCAGGTGTTCACGCACTCCATCCTGCGCCCCGCCTGGGTGATGCAGAACTTCACCGACGATCACCTCCCCGTCATCAACGGAACCCTCGCCGTTCCGAGCGGCGGAGGCAGCGAGGCATTCGTCGACGCGACCGACATCGCGGCGGTCGCGGCCGAGACCCTCCTCAACCCCGACGCGCACGCGGGCAACCGCTACGCTCCCACCGGGCCGCAGGCCCTCACCTTCGGTGACGTCGCCGCGATCATCGCCGCCGCGAGCGGTCGGCCCGTCGGGTACAAGGACATCGACCAGGAGGCCTGGATCAGCGCCGCGATCGCGGCCGGCGTGCCCGCCGGCTACGCCGTCATGCTCCGCTGGCTCACCGGCGCCATCATCGGCGGCGACGGGTCCCAGCCCACGGGCGATGTCGAGACCGTGACCGGCCGGCCTCCGGCCAGCTTCGAAGCATTCGCCCGGCGCCATGCCGCCGCCTGGACCACCCCGGAGGACAAGTGACCAAGTACACCAGCGACACCTCGAACTTCGGTGCCGACGGTCCTTTCTTCCGCATCATCCGGGAAGGACTGCAGGGCCTCGCCCACGGCGAGGACTACTTCGACCTCCTGGCCGACAATGTCATCATCGAGTACGTCATCTCCGTGCCCGGCTACCCCAGGCGCGTTGAAGGGCGGCAGGCCGTAATTGACCTGTACAGCGGCTACGACGACTACATGACCGTGCGCACCGCCGACAACCTCCGCGTCTACCGAGACCCCGAAGCGTCGGTGGCCGTGCTCGAGTACGAGGTGCACGGTGAATCGGTGCTGACAGGCCGGCCGTACAACAACCGCTTCGCCTCCATCGTCACAGTTAAGGACCGCAAAGTGACCCACTGGCGGGACTACCTTGACCCCGTCGCCGTCTTCGACGCCACCAGATGGCCCGACCGCTGATCAAGGCGGCAATGTCCGGGTCAGGAACTATTCGTGCCCAGCGCCGTGGTGATGTCCTGGATCGCTTGTTGCTCCGCCGGGCTTACCCGCTTCCCACCCTCCCGGTGGGCCGCAGCGACCTTGTTCGCCACGGTGAGCACGAAACGCCGGTAGTCATCGCGCTCCTCGACGGTCGCCTTGTGTTCCAGC
>DASXDG010000156.1:0-45463 GCA_036490795.1 Streptosporangiaceae bacterium | reverse complement strand
CGAGGACAACTTCTTCGACCTCGGCGGGCACTCCCTGCTCGCCGCGGTGCTCGTCGCCCGGCTGACCGAGCGCCTCGGCGTCAAGATCACCCTCAGGACCTTCATGACCAACTCCTCCGTCAGCGCCATCGACGGATACCTGGACGGTCAAGCCGCCTAGCCCGGGACGCCGGGGCCCGGGCAGCCCGCAAGGTGTGGTGGCTTGTGCGCAATCGGCAAGGTGAGAGTCGCGGTTCGTAACTGGCACGCTGAGGGAGGTTTCGCCGGTTGAGGCTGCTGAGTATGCCGACGCCGTCGGGCAATGCCGGAGACGCTCCGCTGCCAGTCCGGCGGCACCATGATCTGGCGCCAGGTAATCGTCACGGAGGCGAGGTAAGCCATGTCGAAGCTGAAACGCACCCGGTCCGCCGCCATGCAGCTGGGGGTGGCCCGGGGACCGGATCAGTCAGGTGAAGGCAGCTGTCATGGATAGAGCGGCTCTCACCGCGCTGTACCTCGATGAGGTCAAGCGACAGGGGCTGCGGGCCAGCGATCTGCTGGGTGACCTGCCCGGCTTGAAACCGTTCTATTACCAGGGGCGTTACCTGTCCCGGCCGGTGTTCATCGGGTATCGCGAATCCCGCCAGTTGTACGCGGATGTCGAGAACGTGCAGGACGCGTTGCTGAGCTTGCCCGGTGCGCTGTTCGGCGGTGATTTCGCCGCGTTCGCGCGGGCAGCCGGCGCGTACGGGCCTGTCGCCGCCATGCTGGCCAGCCAGAGTACGCGGACCAGCCAGGCTACGCCGACCCGGCTGGCCAGGGCGGACCTGTATGCCACCAGTGACGGGTTCCGGTTGCTGGAACTCAATCACGGCAGCGCTATAGGCGGTCAGGACAACGCCGACATGGGCCGCGCCCTGCTGCGTCATCCGGTGCTCGCGGAGTTCGCCCGCACGCACGGGCTCACCTGTTTCGACACGTTGCGTCACCAGATCGACACCGTGTTCGCCGAGACGGGGGTGGACCCGCGATCTGGCCCGGTCATCGCGTTGACCGGCTGGCCAACGTGGTACGACACGATCCGCGACCCCTACATGGACGCGATCGCGGCGGACTGGCAGTCGCTGGGGGTGGACGCGCACGCGTGCCATCTGGGGGAGCTGTCCTACCGCGGGGGCCGGGTCTGGCTCGGCCGCCGCCGGGTCGATGTCATCTACCGCATGTTCGCCGCCGGGCACCTGATGGAATCGTCGCGGGGAGCAGCGATGCTGACACCGGTCCTTGACGCGGCCGCCCGCGGCGAGGTGGCCCTGTGCGCGCCGATCGACTCCGACATGTTCTCCAGCAAGGCAGCGCTCGCCATGATCTCCGACGACGCGAACCGGCACCTGTTTACCGCGGCGCAACAGGAGAGCATCGACCGGATCGTGCCGTGGACCCGGCTGGTCCGGCCAGGCCCGGTCACCACCCCGGACGGCAGCCGGGCCGACCTGCTCGATTACGCGGTGGCCCGCCAGGACGAGCTGATCCTCAAGCCGAGCACGGGAACAGAAGGCAGCGGCGTCATCCCCGGCTGGAAGGACCTCACCGCCCAGCAATGGCGTGCATATGTCGGCAGTGTCGCCGAACCCTGGTACGTCCTGCAAGAACGCGTCCGGCCCGAACCAGAACTGTTCCCCGGTGAAAACGGCGACCTGATCCCGTGGAAACCGGTCTGGGGCCTGTTCACCAGCACGCCCGGCTACAGCGGGATATACATACGGGCCGTCATGGACTCGGACGCGGGCGTGATCAACTACGCCCTCGGCGCGTCCTGCGGCTCCTGCCTGTCCGCCGGCCCTACCGCCGGCTAGCGGCGTGCAGGGTCGTCGCGTCGGCCGGAACAGTCTTCATGATTGCCCCGCCGGCAGCCATCTGGCCCGCATTTACGCGAAGCGCACGCTGCAAGATGTGCCAACGGCCCTGAGCTGCCATTGTCCGATTGTCGGTTAAAGAGCCAGCAGCGTCGGCGATTGTTACGGTCCGCGCTTCGTCAGGGAAAGGAACTCCGACATGCATCCTTACCGAACGGCGATTCCGCAAGCCGATCTGGATGATCTACGAGCGAGGATTACCGCTACCCGGTGGCCGGCCGCACTCGGGGACGACAGTTGGGATCGCGGTGTGCCGGTGGCATATCTGCGAGAGCTCGCCGAATACTGGTCGAAGAGCTATGACTGGCGGGCGGCTGAGGCGGAGATCAATCAGTATCCGCAATTTACGACAGAAATAGACGGGCAGAACGTGCACTTCCTGCATGTCCGGTCCCCAGAAGAGAACGCGCAGCCGATGATCATGTCGCACGGCTGGCCCGGGTCGTTCGTGGAGTTCCTGGATGTCATCGGACCGCTGACCGACCCGGCCAAGTACGGGGGAGACCCGGCGGACGCGTTCCACCTCGTCATTCCGACGCTGCCGGGATTCGGCTTCTCCGGACGGGCTGAGCCCGGGTGGGGTACCGGCCGCATCGCGGGCGCATGGGCGCAGCTCATGCACCAGCTCGGCTACGACCATTACATCGCGCAGGGAGGAGACGCGGGCGCCGTCGTCTCCCTCATCCTCGCCCTGATAGACGCGCAGCACATGGACGGCGTGCACGTCAACATGCTCATGACGTTCCCCTCAGGAAACCCGGCGGAACTGGCCGATCTCAGCGAGACGGATCAGGCCAGGCTCGGGAGGCTGGCGAAGTTCGACGAGGAACTGTCTGGCTACATGAAGCTCCAGTCAACCCGGCCGCAGACCCTCGCCTACGGCCTGACTGACTCACCGGTCGGCCAGCTCGCCTGGATCACCGAGAAGTTCAAGGAATGGACGGATTCGGAGAAGACGCCAGAAGGCGCGGTCAATAGGGACCGACTGCTCACGCTGGTCTCTATCTACTGGCTCACCGCTACAGCCGGGTCGTCTGGAACGCTGTATTACGAGGACGCGCCCGCGCTCAAGGCCATGCTGTCCGGTGCCCTGCCGCCGCCGGTGCAGATACCCGCGGGGGTCGCGGTCTTCCCGTCCGACATCTTCCTTCCGCTGCGCCGCCTCGCCGAGCGCGACCTGGCGAACATCGTGCACTGGAGCGAGTTCGACCGTGGCGGCCATTTCGCGGCGATGGAGGAGCCCGACCTCTTCGTCGCCGATCTGCGGGCATTCTCGCGGAAATTGCGCGAGAAGTGATGAGCAAGAAGCGCGACCAGAATTCCGAGTCATCCGAAGGTGGCAGAGATGGACAAACAGGTAGGTAAGCGCGCGGTCGTGCTTGGCGGCAGCATGGCGGGGCTCCTCGCCGCGCGAGTCCTCGCTGACGCGTATGCAGACGTCGTGGTGGTGGACCGGGACACGCTGACCGGCGTGTCCGATTCGCGGCGCGGAGTCCCGCAAGGACGGCACGCCCACGCCCTGCTGGCCAGGGGAGCGCAGATTCTGGAAGAACTGTTCCCCGGCCTCACCAGGGAACTGGCAGCGGCCGACATGCCCCAGTTCGACATGGGGGAGATGCACTGGCATCTCGAGGGGCAGCGGCTGGTCAATTTCCACACCGGCCTCAACGCGGTCAGCGTCGCCCGTCCCAACCTGGAAAACCATGTCCGGGCAAGGGTAGCCAGCATTCCCAACGTGACGTTCGCCGAGGAGACGGACGTCACTGGCCTGGAGACCACTCCGGACAAGAGCCATATCACGGGTGTGCGCATCCAAGACCGGACCTCGGGTGCTGACGAACGGGTGCTGGCCGCCGACCTCGTGGTCAACACGCTGGGACGCGGCGGAAGAATGTCGGCCTGGCTGAGCGAAATGGGATACCAGACCCCGGAGAAGGATGAGGTCAAGATCGGGCTCGCGTACACGACGACCGAGTTCATGCTGCCCGCCAGGCCCCTGGAGAACGATCTGTCGATCATCTCGCTGGCGACGCCCATGAACCGGCACGGCGCCTTCTTCGGCCGGGTTGGCGGCGACCGCCATCAGCTCACGCTGACGAGCATGCAGTGCGAGCCTCCCTCGGCCGACATCGAAGGCGTCATGGAATGCGCCAAGTCCCTGCCCGTCCCCGATATCTACGAGGCGGTCCGGGAGGGAGAGCCGTGCACCGAGCCGGTGACCATCCGGTTCCCGAACAGTGTCCGGAACCGGTACGAACGGCTCACCCGGTTCCCCGATCGTCTTCTCGTCATGGGCGACGGTGTCTGCAGCTTCAACCCTGTCTACGGTCAGGGGATGACCGTAGCGGCGCTGGAATCTCTCGTTCTCAGAAAGCAGCTTCGTCGCGGCCAGCCGCCGGAGCCACGCGCGTTCTTCCGCGGCATCGCCAAGGTCATTGACGCGCCGTGGGCGATCGCGGGCGGCGGTGACCTCGCCTGGCCAGGTGTGGAGGGGCGCCGGACCTTCAGCACCCGGATGATGAACGCGCATTTCGGCCGCGTGATGTTCGGGATGATGTTCGACGGCCGGATCACCAACAGCTTCATGCGGGTCGCCGGGCTCGTCGATCCGCCGCGGTCGCTCTTTTACCCCCGGACCTTCTATCGCGTGTACAAGCAGGCCCGCAAGATGCCGAAACCCGGATAAACCGGTCCTGTCGACGTAGTACACCGAGATGATGAGGGGAGAGGTCGTCTTCGCCAGTCGGGAGGCGATCCCGGTAGTTTAATCGTTTGCGCGCATGGCGGCCCGGATTCCGGGACCGCCATGCGCGCATTCATCGGGGCGGCAGACTGAATGCGCGTTTTGTTCTCATTGGGCCGTCCGGAGCAGTCCGCCGCGAATTCACCATGCCGCGATTATGCGAGTCACCATCACCCGTGCCGGGTGTGTCCAGCATCTTCTGAATTGCCGCGGGTGCCGCCACTATGACAGCGCAATCAGCGAGATGTTACCGAAAGCCACTGACTGTCACGTTATCGATGCGGACAGTTTTACCGTAGACCCCCTTGGATACCCCGCATCGGCAAGGCCTGGTAACGGGTACTGGGAAGGCAAATGGATACATGGTGGCTTTCAATTCCATCCAGGCGCGTTTCGCCGCGCAGGTGGCCCGGACCCCTGACCTCGTGGCCGTGTCGTCGGGAGACGCTCAGCTCACCTATCGCGAACTGGACGAGCGGGCCAACCGGCTGGCGCACCGGCTGATCGGCCTGGGCGTGCGGCCGGAGGACCCAGTCGCGATGCTGCTGGAGCGCTCGATCCACCTACCCGTGGCCATCTTGGCCACGCTCAAGGCGGGCGGGCTCTACCTGCCCCTGCACGGCGCGGCCCCTTCGCAGCGGATGCAGTGGATCATGGACAACGCGGGCAGTCCGGTGCTATTGGCGGACGCGGTCACCGGCCAGCGCGACCTGCCGGCGGGCGGGCCCCTCGTATTCGTCGACTCCGATAAGCAGCAGCTCACGCTGCCCGCTACCGATCCCATGGTCCCGGCCCGCCTCGACGGCCTCGCGCTTGTCATGTACACATCGGGCTCCGAGGGCCAGCCGACCGGCGTCGGGGTGGCCCACCGCGGAGTGCTCCAGGTCGCCCTCGATTCCTGCTGGGCAGGTGACAGGCAGCGGGTCCTGATGCTGGCTCCGCTCGCGTTCGCCGTGTCCACCTACGAACTGTGGGTGCCGCTGCTGCATGGCGGGCACATCGTGCTCGCCCCGCCCGGAGAGTTCGACATCAGCTCGCTGCGGCGCCTGATCAGCGACGAGAAGATCACCCAGTTGCATCTGACCGCCGGGCTGTTCCGGGTGGTGGCCGAGGAGGCGCCGGACTGCCTGCGCGGTGTCCGCGAGGTGCTGACCGGCGGAGACGTGATCTCGGCGACCGCTGTCCAGCGGGTACTCGAGATGTGCCCCGGCATCGTGGTGCGCGCCATGTACGGCTCGACAGAAGTCTCTCTGTTCGCCACGGGCTCCCCGATGACCTCGGGCTACCGGGCAGGCCGCAGTGTGCCGGTGGGCCGCGCCCTGGACAATGTCCGGCTGCATATCCTCGACGAGCAGTTGAGCCCGGTGCCGCCGGGCACCGTGGGTGAGCTGTATATCGCGGGCGAGCGTCTGGCACGCGGCTACTACGGCGGCCCCGGCCGGACCGCGGCGCGCTTCATTCCCGACCTGTTCGGCGAGCCGGGCCAGCGGATGTACCGCACTGGCGACCTGGTCAAACTAACACCAGACGAGCTGATCGACTTCGTCGGCCGCGCGGGCGACCAGGTGAAGATCCGCGGTTTCCGGGTGGCGGTCGCCGAGGTCGAAACGGCACTGGCCAGCTACCCGGGAGTGACTCAGGCGGTCGTAGTGGCCAAGGAAGCCGAGGGCGGGGACAAACGCCTGATCGGTTACGTGGTGGCCGCCGGCGGTGCCATCGGCGTGGCGGCCCTGCGGGCACACGTCCGGCAGGTGCTGCCCGAATACATGGTGCCGGTCGCGTTCGTCGTGATCGACGCGCTGCCGCTGACCCCGAACGGGAAGCTGGACCGCCGGGCACTGCCCGAGCCGGGCATCGAGAGCACGGCCTTCTACCGGGCTCCGGAATCGGCCAGGCAGGCGGCCTTGTGCGCGATGTTCGCCAAGGTGCTCGGCGCCCCCCGCGTGGGGCTGGATGACAGTTTCTTCGATCTCAGCGGGCACTCGCTGATGGCGATGCGGCTGATCGAACACATCAACTCAGCCCTAGATGCCGAGTTGCTGGTCGCTGACCTGTTCGATGCCCCGACGGTGGCAGATCTGGACAGGCAGCTAGAGAAAGGCAGTCAGTGACAAAACTCGTGGCAGCGGTCACGCGGACTCTGGTCGATGGCGGCGTCATGGATGCCTTCGGCGTGGTGGGGAACGGCAACCTCCTGGCGGTGGCAGGGCTCGTTGACGACGGCATCCGCTACGTTCAGGCCCGGCATGAGGGCGGGGCCATGGCAATGGCCGACGCCTACTACCGGGTGACCGGCGAAGTCGCCATCTGCACGACGACCTACGGGCCGGGCCTGACCAACACGGCCACCGCGCTGGCTGAGGCGGCCAAGTACCGCAGTGGCGTGCTTGTGCTGTGCGGCGACGGGCCCGTCGGCCGCACCAGGGCCATCGACATCGGGCAAGCGGAATTCGCCCGCGCGCTCGGCGCGAGGACCGTGCGGCTTGACGATCCAGCCACCGCGCGCGCCGAAGCCGCCGAGGCGCTGCGGCTAGCTCGTGCGGAACCCGGCCCCGTCGTGCTAAGCCTGCCCAGCGACCTGCTCCAGGCCGAGGTGCCCGATGGCGCCGCGGCGGGCGTGCCCGTGCCGGATAACCGCATCCCATCCGAGGCGGCCGGACTGGACGCCGCGCTCGACGCGCTGTCCCGGGCTCGCCGGCCCCTGCTGCTGGCCGGGCTCGGCGCGTGGCGGTCGGGTGCGGCCAAGCCCATCATGGAACTCGCGGACCGGCTTGGCGCTCTGCTGGCGACCACGGTAATGGCGGACTGCTTGTTCAACGGCAGTCCCTGGCAACTCGGGATCATCGGCGGGTTCGCCACCCCGCCGGCGGCCGCGATCATCAGCCAGGCCGACACCGTACTTGTCTTCGGCGCCAGCCTGAACGACTTCACCCTGTACGGCGGGAAGGTGCTGCACCCGGACGCGGTGCTGATTCAGGTGGATGTAGCCAGGGCACCGACCATCGACCGGGTCGACCTCAGCGTCACCGGCGACGCATTCGCGACTGCTTGCCGCATGCTCGACCTGGTGAACGCCCGCGACCTGCTGGTATCGCAGTGGCGGACCGAGGTAGCCGACGAGATCAAGCAGGTCGGCTGGGAACACCAGCCCTACGACGATGCGAGCACGGCCGACCGGATCGACCCGCGCACGCTTTCCTTGACGCTGGCCAGGCTGATGCCCGAGGCACGCACCGTGGTCACCGACGGCGGTCACTTCGTCGCGTGGCCCGCCATGTACTGGCCGGTGCCCGACCCGTCCGCGTTCGTGTTCACCGGTGTCGCGTTCCAAAGTATCGGGCTCGGTTTCGCCGGCGCCACCGGCGCCGCGGTCGGGCGCGCCGACCGTACGACCGTGATCGCCCTCGGCGACGGCGGCGCACTGATGGGGCTGCCCGAACTCGAGACGCTGGTGCGCGTGGCCAAGTCGGCGCTGGTGGTCATCTACGACGACGCGGCCTATGGCTCGGAAGTGCACATGTACGGTCCGCTCGGCATCGACATCAGCACGGCCCAGTTCCACGACACCGACTTCGCGGGCCTCGCCCGGGCGCTTGGCGCCTCTGCCGTCACCGTGCGCGGGACCGACGACCTCGCGGCCGTGACCCGGTGGCGCGAACAGGGCAGCCGCGGCACCCTTGTGCTCGACTGCAAGGTGGTCCCGCACGTCACCGCCAGGTACCTGTCCGGGCTGGCCGGCCGCATCCGGACCGGCGCGATGTGACCGGGGACAGGCGGCTGAGGTGATGAGCGGTGACCAGGACACGCCTGCGGGCGGGCAAGGGCGGCGGCAAACCCGCCCCTTGACCGGCGCCGAGTACATCGAGAGCCTGCGCGACGGACGGGCCATCTACCTGTATGGCGAGCGGGTCAAGGACGTGACCGCACACCCGGCTTTCGTCAACCCGATCGCGATGACGGCCCGGCTCTATGACGCGCTGCACGATCCGGACCAGCGGAAAGTGCTGACCGCGCCGACCGACACCGGCAGCGATGGCTACACGCACCGGTTCTTCACCACCCCGCATAGCGTCGAGGACCTGGTGGCTGACCAGCAAGCCATAGCCGCCTGGGCCAGGATGTCCTACGGCTGGATGGGTCGCAGCCCGGACTACAAGGCGTCATTCCTCGGCACGCTCGGCGCCAACGCTGAGTTCTACGCGCCGTTCGACGACAACGCGCGACGCTGGTACCGCGAGTCCCAGGAGAAGGTGCTCTACTGGAACCACGCGATCGTGCACCCGCCGGTGGACCGCAGCCGGCCGCCCGACGAGGTCGAGGACGTCATGGTCCATGCCGAGCGGGAGACCGACGCGGGCCTGGTGGTCAGCGGAGCCAAGGTCGTGGCCACCGGTTCCGCGCTCACCCACTTCAACTTCATCGCGCACTACGGCCTGCCCATCAAGAAGCGGCAGTACGCGCTCGTGGCCACGGTGCCGATGAACGCGCCGGGCATGAAGCTGATCTGCCGTACCTCATACACCGCGACGGCGGCGGTCATGGGCAGTCCGTTCGACTACCCGCTCTCCTCCCGGTTGGACGAGAACGACACCATTCTGGTGCTCGACAAGGTCCTGATCCCTTGGGAAAACGTCTTCATCTATGGAGACATCGGTAAGGTCCAGCAGTTCAGCGAGCGATCCGGCTTCTTCGAGCGCTTCACATTCCACGGATGCACCCGTCTCGCGGTCAAGCTTGAATTCATCGCGGGGCTGCTGGCCCGGGCACTTGAGATCACCGGCACCCAGGATTTCCGCGGTGTTCAGAGCCGGCTCGGCGAGGTGCTGGCATGGCGCAACCTGTTCTGGGCGCTGTCCGACGCGGCCGCCCGCAATCCGGTGCCGTGGAAGAACGGCGCGGTGCTGCCCAACCCGCAGTACGGCATGGCCTACCGCTGGTTCATGCAGATCGGCTACCCGCGGATCAGAGAGATCGTGCTGCAGGACGTTGCCAGCGGGCTGATCTACGCGAACTCCTCGGCCAACGACTTCAAGAACCCGGAAATCCGGCCGTACCTGGATAGGTTCATGCGCGGCTCGGACGGGACCGACGCGGTGGAGCGGGTGAAGCTGATGAAGCTGCTCTGGGACGCCGTGGGCACCGAATTCGGCGGGCGGCATGAGCTCTACGAGCGAAACTACGCGGGCAACCATGAGAACACCCGGATTGAGCTGCTGTTCTCTCAGATCGCGAGTGGGCAGATCGGCGAATACAAGGCATTCGTGAATGCCTGCCTCAGCGAATACGACCTCGATGGCTGGACGGCCGGAGATCTGTGCTCGTTCGAAGATCTGCGAAAGATGAAGGGCAGCTTCCTCAACCCATGAACTCCGGCCGGCAGCTGCCCGCCGGCAAAGCCATTCCAGCCCGAAGGAACGGAACGTGAAGTCCACCGACCACACCGAGCCCGCCAGCGCCCAGGCGAGCCAGTTCCCGCTGTCACTGAACCACCAGTTCGTCTGCCTGTTCGACCAGGGTGACGAGAACGGCCCGTTCGGGCCCAGGTATCACATGGCCGCGGGCTGGCGCGTTCGCGGCCGGGTCGACGACGACGCGCTTCGCAGGGCCCTGTATGACCTGGTGGTCAGGCACGAGGCACTCAGGACGCTCATCTCCGGTGACCAGGGCGAGAAGTGCCAGGTGGTCTATCCGCCGGCCGCACCGGACCTGCTGATCCGCGAGTTTCCCGCCGGCGGCGAGATGTCACGCGACGAGCAGGCCGACTGGCTGGTCAGGCACGTTGAGGGCGAGACGATCAGCCCGGACCGGGTTCCTCTGCTGCGCGTCGTGCTGTCCAGGTTCGACGACTCCGACGCCGTGCTCGTCCTGCTGGTCCATCACCTCGGGACCGACGGCTGGTCGATGCGGGTGATCGTGCGCGACCTGGCCGGCCTGTACGCGGCGCAGTGCGGCCACGACGTCTCCCCGCTGCCAGCCGCACCCCAGTACCGCGCCTTTTCGCAATGGCAGCGCTCGGGCGCCGCCTCCGCGGCGGCCTCGCGCGAATACTGGCATCGCCGCCTGGACGGCGCGCGGCTCACGGCCATCCCCACCACGTTCGCGCGTTCGGCCGGCCTGCCTCAGTCGACCGGGACACACCGCTTCTTGATACCGGCGGACGTGGTCTCGTCGATGACCGGTATCGCGCACGCGGTCCGCAGTTCGCCATTCATGTTCATGCTCGCCGCGTACATGATGATGGTCAGCCGGATGACAAACACAACGGATCTGGTCGTCCCGACGTTCACCCCCGGCCGCGGCGGTGGCCTATTCGCCGACACCGTGGGGTCGTGCTTCAACCTCGTGCCGCTGCGCACCGACGTGGCCGGCTGCAAGACCTTCATCGAGGTGCTGGAACGGACTCGCCGGAGCTGTCTCGAGTGTTATTCAAACGATATTCCGAGTATTGACATCTTTGCCGAGGCGCCAGAACTGATGCTGCCCGGCATGAATGACCGCGCGGCAACCGTTGTGTTTCAGATTTTCCCGGACCCGGTGATGCTCGGTGATGACCTTCCCGGTGGCCTCACGTATACCGAGGTAACCCGGCGGTTGATATCACAGCCGGTTACCTCCGCTATACCCGATGGCGTGCTGTGGACACTGATCCTCGATCCGTCCGGTGACGTGATCGGGTACACGAGTTACAAGCGGAACCTGTTCGACGAAACCACCATCGCGGACATGGTCGGTGAATTCCAGCGGGTACTGCGGACCGTCGCAGCCGCTCCGGAGTCATCGCCTGGCCTGACCTGAGATCCGAAATCCGGGCGCTAAGGAGTGCCATATGGCCCTGACCACCAGCAGCACAGAACGCGGTTTCCCCGGCCCGCCCGAGGCGGGCCTCACCCCGGCCGATGCCATAGTAAAGGCGCAGGCCATGGCGTCCGCCCTCATCGCCCGCCAGGCCGAGACCGAGAAGCGCACCTACTACGCCGATGACACCCATGCCGAATTCGCGAGCAACGGTTTCTATCGCCTGCTTGTACCGCGGCGTTACGGCGGCTATGAATTCGGGATCGATACGTTCCTGCGGGTCACGATGGCACTCGCCCGAGGCTGCCCCTCAACGGGATGGATGTATTGCTTCGGCGCAACGCACGCGCTCGCCGCGGCGAGTTTCTTCGGTGAGCGCGCGCAAGCCGAGTTGTTCAGCGGGGGCGACTTCATCTGCCCGGCGACGATCGTCCCTAGCGGGTTCGCCGAGCGCACCGACGACGGGCACTGGCTGATCAATGGGACCTGGCCTTATTGCTCGGGCGCGCCGTACGCGACTCATTTCATGGGCCATACTCTTATCTCCACCGGCGAGGGACCGCCCGCGCCCATGTTGTTCATCGCGCCGAGGGCGCAGTGGCGGCGGCTCGATGACTGGGGTGACCAACTCGGTCTGCGGGGCAGCGGGTCGCACAGCATCACCATCGAGGGTGCCCGTATCCCCGACCACCTCGCACTGCCTGGCGTGCATATCAGCATGATCGACGTCTCGGAAGGGACGCCGGGCCGGGCGCTGCACGGCAATCCCGAATACGGGGGCGGGCCGAACAGCTACATGAACATGGAGGTGGCGGCGCTCGCGGTGGGCATGGCCCAGGGAGCGCTTGACGTCTACGAGGAGCTGTTGCGGAGCCGGACGACGCTGCTGCCGCCGATCGTCGGTCGCGGCAAGAATCCCGATTACCAGTTCTGGTACGGGGACGCGATGGGTATGATCGGCACGGCTGAGGCAGCCCTGCTGAACGCGGCGCAGCAGTGGACTGAGACATGTGCCATGGGCCTGCCGGGGTTCACGCGGGAAACGGATCTGCGACTGGCGGCCATCTGCCGCCACGTGATCAAGCTCTGCTGGGACGCGGTCCAGGGCCACATCTTCCCGACCGCGGGATCGAGTTCGGTCCGGGCCGGTGAGCGGCTCGAGCGGATCTGGCGCGATCTTTCGATGATGCACAGCCACATCGGGCTCAGTGTATTCCTGCCCACGATCGCGGTACGCGAGCTGACCCGAGTCCGGCTCGGGGACCCAGCGGCCGGCTGGCTTTCACTGTCATGACGACGATGGAAGGCCGGGACTCGTTCATCGGGCTGCCCGGCGATAAGGCCTACGCTGCCGCGACGAGTGTCTTCAACCTGGCCGCGCCCGTGACGCCCACGGCCGCGGTGACCGCGCAGACCATCGACCAGATCCGGGCCGCGATCCGCTACGCCGATACCGAGAACGTGCCGATACGCGTGCACACTACCGGCCACGGCGCGCCGACTGCGCGGCCCATGTCCGGCGCCCTGCTGATCAGGGCAGACCTGGATGGCGGCGTCGAGGTCGATGCGGCGCGACGGCTGGTGCGCATTGCGGCGGGCACCCGCTGGGGTGCGGTGATCGACGCGGCCGCCGCGCACGGGCTGGCCGCGCCGCATGGTTCCTCGCCGACCGTAGGAGTGGTCGGCTATCTGCTGCGCGGAGGTGTGAGCTGCTACGGCAGGCGGGTAGGTGTGGCGGCCAGCAGCGTCCGCGCGATCGAGCTGGTCACCGCGGACGGCGAGCTGCGCAGAGCAGACGCCTCCTGCGACCGGGAACTGCTATGGGCACTGCGTGGTGGCGGCGGTGGTTTCGGGGTCGTCACCAGCGTCGAGCTTGCCCTCTTCCCGGCGGCCACCGTCGTCACGGGTGCCGCGTACTGGCCGGCCGCCCATGCCGAGCGGCTGCTGTCGATCTGGCGGCGCTGGACCCTGGAGGCTCCCGACGAAGCGACGACCACGCTGCGCGTGCTGAACCTGCCGAAGGTGCCTGAGGTCCCCGCAGTGCTTTGCGCGGGCACTGTGGTGTGCGTCGACGGTGCCGTGCTCAGCCCGACCGGTGATCCATCCGATGCCCAGCGGTACGCCGATGACCTCCTGCGCCCCATGCGCGCCGTGGCCGAGCCGATCCTCGATACCTGGCAGCTCGCGGCGCCGCCAGCGGCGGCGCAGGCCCACGTCGACCCGGTCGATCCGCTCCCCATTTATTCCGACCACCTGCTGCTCGACGAGATGGGCGACGAGGGCGCGGCGGCGTTCCTTCGCGTGGCGGGCCCCGGTTCGGGCTCAGTGCTGACCAATGCCGAACTACGGCAGCTCGGCGGCGCGCTGTCGGCAGCGGCACCCGAGGCGGGCGTACTCGGCCAGCTGGACGCACGGTATGCCTACATCGGCAGCGGGGTCCCGTTCGGGCCGGTCAGCCCGGATGCGATCATGGAGCGCTGTGCCGTGGTAAGGGCCGCCCTTGGCCCGTGGGATACCGGCAAGACCGCGCCCACCTTCGTGGGCAGTCTCGAACAGCCTCAGCAGCACCTCAGCCGGCCTCAGGTCCTCGCCGTCGACCGGGTGCGAGCGCGGGTCGATCCGTCCGGCCGATTCCGGGCCGATATAGCACCCGGCTCATCAGAGCGCCTTGCGCAGCTATAGCCGCCGCCAGTCCTGATCGGGGTCGCCGATGGCGCCGGTCAGGATCCGGACCAGCCCGGCGGCCCACCTCTGCGCCGTGCTCAGCTCAAATTCGTCGAGGTTGAACACCACAGCGCCGCTGGCGGTCTCGTCCGGCCGCGTGTTCACGTACCACGCCGTGCCCCTGGGGATGTCGGAGCTCTCGGCTTCATCCAGCAGGCCATCGCTGATGTGCTGGGCCCCCTCGGCGATGGGGAAGGTCACCTTGCCAGACTGAGCGGGCGGTTGCACGATAAGGAGTGAGGACATCCGGTTGTCCTCGCGCGACTTGATGTAGTCCGGAATCGCCGGCACGATCGCTTCGACCGGGAGCTCGTTCGCCATGGCATCGAGGAACGTATCCCTGGTTTTCATAACAACATCGCGGAAGCTCGTGCAGTCAGCTATCTCGGTCCGGAACGGCACGACGTTGATGAACAACCCCATAGTGTTATGAAACTGGAGCTCGTTCCTGCCCGCGGTGACCACGTTTACCGACAGGTCGGTAACGCCGGTGAGCTGGTTCGCGAGCACGTAGATGGCCGAGAGCATGATGATGAACGGCGTGCCACGGGTGGCGGTCGCGAGAGCGGCCGCGGCGGCCATGGTGTCAGGTTCGATACCGAAGGCGTGCAGCGAGAACGGCCTGGAATAGGACTCGGGCCGCCCGTGGTCGTTCGGTATGCGGAATTCCCGCCCTCCGCCGAGTTTCTCCGCCCAGTAGCTCAGCGCTCCGTCGTCGGTGCTGCCGGCGCTGGCCCGCTGCCACTCGGCGAACTCGCGGTACTGCCGCATCTGCGGCAGCTTCGCCGGGGTACCGCTGACCCGGGCCGCGTAGAAGGCCCCGAGGTCGCGCAGGATTACCCTGGCCGACCAGCCGTCGGAGGCTGAGTGGTGCACGGTCAGGAGCAGGACGCTGTCCCGGTCGTCAAACCGCCACAGCTTCGCGCGCAGCAACGGCACCTGCCGCGCGCTCATCGTGGCGCCGGCGCTGACCTCGACGAGCAGTTCCTGGATGGTCACGTCCCTGGACTTGCCGGCGACCGACGGCAGGTCCCGGACCTCCAGCGGCACTGCGCACGGCGGGCATACCAGCTGGCAGGGCGGTTCGGCGTCCCTGACCACCAGGGTGCGCAGCAGCTCATGGCGTTCAACCACGTCATCGAGCCCGCCCTGTAGCGCCGCCAGATCCACGTGGCCGGTGATGCGGACCCCGGTATGTATCAGGAACCGGCCGCCGAACGGCCCGCTGTCGTTACCCTGGTCCGCGGTAAGGAACATTTGCTGGGTGAAGGAGAGCGGGTACCGCTTCGATTCCTGGTCGTGCGCCACCGAGGTGTTCGTCATTGCCGTGACTCCGTTCCTTGCCTGATTACTCGCGCGGACTGGTCACCTGGTCGAGGCCAGGTACCGGGTTAGCGCGGAGCGGTGCTGTTAGTCGGCCACGTCCGCTTGCCCGGCGACGGCCTGGGCCGCGGTCTCGGCTGCGGACCGGGGCGGGGCCGGGGACACGGACCTGATCGGACGGGTTTGTTCGCCCCAGCGGGCTATGGCGGGGCCGGCGGTGCCGAGCAGGGCGAACCAGGCGCCGATGCCGATCAGACCGAACCGGCCGACGGTGAGCACGAGCCCGACCAGGACCAGCGGGGACAGCGCCTGCCCGGCACGGTTGCCCAAGCCGGCCAGGCCCTGGTACTGCCCCTGCGCGTGCGGCGGCGCCAGCCCGAAGTCCATCGCGTACATGGCCGAGGACTGCCACAGCTCGCCGTAGGTGTGCACGACCACAGCGGCGGCCAGCAGCAGCAGCGCGGCCCAGGCGGGAAGCCCGGTCGCCAGGCCCATCGCCGAGCAGCTGACCAGGAAGATCACCCCGGCCCGGCGGAACGCGGCACCGCTCTCACGCAGGGTCTGTACCCTCTTGCCGATCCGCACCTGGAACAGCACGACCACCACGGTGTTGATGATCATGAACGCCGAAACGCTCCACCGCGGCGCGCTGGTGTGCAACACCACCCATACCGGCAGCAGCAGAACCAGCACAAAGTACTGCATGTACATCGCGCCGGACATCACTGCGTAGGCCACGAACGGCCGATCCCGCAGTGCTGTGAACGGTGACTCCTCGCGCGCGCCCGGCAGGGGCTGATACCGGGGCAGCCAGGCCAGCACCGCCGCCCCGATCACGCAACTCGCCGCGTTCCCCAGCATCAGCACCCGGTACGCGGTTACCGTATTGGCCTCGAGCGCGACGCCGGCCGTGGCGATGCCCAGTGCCAGGCCCATGTTCAGCATCGCGTTGACCTGCGAGCGGAACGTGGTCGCCTCGCTCCCGCCGACTCGCCGCAGCAACGCTACGCTCGCCGGGGCCACCGCGCTTATTGCCAGCCCCTGCACGGTCGTGACGACCAGGAAGCTGACGAAGCTGTGCGCCAGGAATACGTAGCCCGCGGCCGCCGCGCCCCATACCAGCAGGGCCACCGCGTACACGTCCCTGGGCCCGAGCCGGTCAGCCAGGCGGCCGACCGGCATCACGGCGGCTAGGCTCAGCAGCCCGCCGATCGTCATGGCCAGCCCCAGCCGCGCCGTGGTCAGGTGCACCACCTTGATCCCGAACAACGTCACCGCGGTAACGACCAGCCCGGTCCCGTAGGTGTTGATCAGCGCCGACAGCAAGTACACCCGCTGGTCACGCGAGGAAGGAACCAGGGACCTGAACACGCGCCCGGGGTCCAGTCCCGCCATGGCAAACCTCTTCCGTCAGTCACTGTCCGCGTCAGGCTCGCACCCGTACGTGGTCTGCCCTCCCGAGGCTGGCACCCGGTCTGAAACGGCGCATCTCCCCGATTGCCCCCGCGCACGCCGCGCGCGGACCTACGCGCGGACCTAGGTGTGCCGCTCGTTCACGCGGTGGCGTCGAGGAACGGGATGACCATCGCGAGGACCTGATCGGGGCGCCGGGGCACATCCGTGTGCAGGCAGTTGGGCAGCACGGCCAGCTGGGCGACTCCGATGAGCTCGAACATCTCGATGGCATGCGGGAGGCGCACGAAATCGGTATCACCGGCCAGGACGAGCGTGCGCGCGCTGATCGAGCGCAGCTGATCGGCTGACCAGCCCTCGAAGGCGCCCACCATCGCCGCGACTCTGGCCGCGACCGCGGGCCAGTGATCGGGGTCGGGCGCCACCCGCCGGTACTCCGCCTCCCAGACTTCACGCTCCGCCTCGGTGGGCAGCCGCTTCGAGCCAGAATCGACGTGCTCCGGGCGAGTCTCGTCATGGAAGCCGTCCCCCCGGTAGGGCGCCGAGGCGAGGACGAGGCTGCCGACCATCTCCGGATGGCGGATGGCCAGATCGAGGGCAATCATGCCGCCGAGGCTGAAGCCGAACAGATCCGCGCGGTCGATATTGAGACCGCGAAGCAACGCCGCGACATCATCGGCCATGTTGTCCACGGTCATCTGCCGCTCGATGTCGGGTGTATGCCCGTGGCCCTGCGGCTCGACACCGATAACTCGATGGCTCTTCGCCAGCGAGCTGATCATCGGCCCGAAGGTCAGGTCGATGGTGAGTAGTCCGCCTGGCAGCAGCACGAGCGGCCGGCCGGTGCCATGGATCTCGTAGTACAGCGGCAGTCCGTTTACATACGCACGGGCGCCTCCCGGCGCCGGCACCGGCGTCCCGGCATCCGCGGTCATTGCCGGGGCGCCTGGAGATCGCTGTGAGCGTAGTAGCCGGCGATGGCGCGAAAGGATTCCTTCGGTTCGAACCGGTAGGCGGAGGCCGGATCTGAGAAGTCATCCCTGATCGTTTTCGTGATCGTCAGGCTGGCCATGTCAAGGTCGAGCCGGGGATCGTCAGAGTACGGATGCGTGGGGTGGATGAAATCCCCCACCGTCGCGCCGCGCACTCCCGCCCGCTCGAAGGTATCGAACATCTTCAGGTAATAGGCGGCCTGGGCGCCTTCATCGCGCGTGTAACCGGGCAGGATCGTGGGCACGGCGGTGGAGCGGTCGACAATGTCCCAGTAGTGGAACGCCTTCTCCTCGGCCTGGGCGTAGGTGGCGGTGCCGAACTCCGCGATGTAGACGGGTTTGCCCCATTGCCGATAGGCGCCGATTCCCGCGATGTGCCCGGCCGCCGGCTGAGCCTTGCGCAGGAATTGGTACATGAGCCCGATAAAGTCGAACGGCGCCCAGTCGAGTTCCTCGAACGGGCCGGCCGAATAGCCGACATCGCCGCGGAAGATCCCTCTCGCCACGGTCACCGCCCGGCCCAGGAACTCGTTCAGCTGGGGTGCCATGGCCGGCATGTCGACTACTGCGGTCGGCACGAGCAGAGGGTGAGCGCCCTCGCCGTAGACGTTCGCCATCCGCTCGTGGTAGGCGTCGCCGGGGATGATCCCGGGCGTGAAGACGGAGTGCAGCGCGCCGACGGTGAGGTCCACCGCGGCGCCCTGCTGCCGTAGTGACTCGGCGAGCCGCGCGCCTTCGGCCAGGTGCTCCAGGACCTCCGGCTGGGGCCGGTCGATGAGCCGAGGCTGCAGCCGGACGTGCAGCCCGCGTTCGGCAGCGGCGTTCGCCGTCTCGGCCAGCCGTCCGTGCTCGCTGCCATAGAGGGTGACCGAGTTGCCGTTGAGCTGGCCACTGATCGCGGCGATCTCGGCGAGCATCCGGTCGGTGCTCCACGCGGCCCGGGACAGTGCCCCCTGGCCGGTTTCGAAGTTCGTGCTGACGTCGTACGCGACCCCTCGCAAGGCCAGGCCATGGTCGGCTCCGTCAGACGGCCCGCCCTTATCCTCCTGCCCCGCGATGGCACCAGAATTACCGGACATGCTTCTCCTCTCACAGCCGACTAGGCCGGGGAATGGAAAAAGAGGGGCAGATTCTGACGGCCATGCTCGCTTCCTGGCGCGGCCGGCACTTCTCCGCGATTGCCGAGCCGGCGCCCGCGGCGCCCGCGGCGCCGGCCGCGTTGCCAGCTCTGCGCCATGCGCGCCACCGGGGTTAGTCGTTGATCGCCGAGTAGGCCAAGGTCCAGAAGTCACGGTAGATGGGCGGCGGCGTGAAGGTGTTCTTGGCGGCGCCGGTCATCAGGACCAGGTTGAAGTCCTCACCGGGGTCGGCGTACCAGACCGCGCCGAGCGCGCCGTTCCAGCCGTACCGGCCGGCCGGCTCACCCAGGTCCTGCCGCTTGGTGGCGACGGACATGCCGAAGCCCCAGCCGTGGTCGCTGAAGTAGGGGGCCCACGCACCGGATCCCTGCTTTTGCTCGGCCGTGAGCTGGTCCGAGGTCATCATGTCGACCGAAGCCCGGGACAGGATTCTTCCGCCGTGGTACCTGCCTTCGCGCAGGATCAGCTGGCCGAAGGCGAGGTAGTCCGGCACCGTCGAGACCAGGCCGCCCGCACCGGACGGGAACGCTGGTGCCTCGCGCCACCTGCTGTCCGCGACGGCGTCGTATACGTCGACGCCGTTGTCGGCGACACCGGTGGCCAGCCGGGACAAGCTCGCCGCCGGCACGCTGAAGCTCGTGTCGGTCATCCGCAGCGGCTCGAAGATCCGCTCGTGCAGGAATTGGCCGAACGGCTGACCGGTGGCACGAGCGATCAGCACGCCGAGCACGTCCGAGCCGGTGTGGTACATCCAGCCGGCGCCGGGCTGGTGGAGCAGCGGCAGCGTGCCGAGGTTGCGTAGCCACTCCTCCGGCGAGGGTGGCACCGCCGGTTGCGGGGCAGCCGGGTTCAGCCCCAGATCGTCCATCACCTGCTGGATGGGCAAGGTGCCGGGCGGCGCGATGACCATGCCGAGACCCCAGGTAAAGGTGAGCAGGTCGCGCACGGTGATCGCCCGGTCGGCGGGCACGGTGTCGTCGAGCGGGCTATCCGGACGCTGGAGCACGACGCGGCCGGCCAGTTCGGGCAGCAACCGGTCCACCGGCTCGTCCAGCCGTACCTTGCATTCCTCCACGCAGATCATCGTCGCCGCGGCGGTGATCGGCTTGGTCAGCGACGAGAGGCGGAAGATCGTGTCGTCGCGGATGGGCGTGCCGTCAAGATCGGCCGCGCCGATCGGCTCGAGGAGCACCTCGCCTCGGCGGCTCACCGCCAGCACGAGCCCCGGCACCTCACCGCGCTCGACGTAGCCCGCCATTACGTCACGCATGCGGGCAAGCCGTGATTTCGACAATCCGCTGCCGCTCATATCCGTTCCTCCATTGGATGCGTCGCAAACCGGGCACGTGGAGCTGTACGCCCTCTCGGTCAACTCCCGACGATGGCGCGGGCACCCTCACCAGCGCACCTCTCTCGTTGCCTCAGGCAACCCGGAAGAGGTGACTTGACGCATCGCGCCACTACGGTCGCTGGGACCTTCCTACTGGTGGCGGGCAATCTCCAAGATGTGCGGCATGCGGTGTCGGCACAAGGTGAGTTTGTGAGGGCACCGCAGGCTTCTCGCCGCGTGCGAGCTGCCCCCTCTGGCCGGCGCTGCCCGTCTAGTAGCTGGGTTACCAAGGAGACGTCTGTGGAAGTCGTGAAGGCCCCGTCCTCAAAAGAGATCGTCCAGCGCGTGGCGGACATCGTGCCCGTGCTGCGAGCGAATGCCCGGTGGGGCGATCACCACCGGCGCCTGGCCGACGAGGTCGTCGACGCGATGACCGGCGCCGGCGTCGTGCGCTTGCTAGTTCCCTCCCAGTACGGCGGCTACGAAGCCGACGCGCAGACGGTCGTCGACGTGGGCATCCAGCTTGGCAGGGGAGACGGGGCGGCCTCGTTCTGCGCCAGCGCCTGGTGGGCGCAGTGCTGGGCGGTCGCGCACTTCCCCGACCATGTCCAGGACGAGATCTTCGGAGCGAGCCCGGACGTGCGGATCTGCGGGACTCTGGTGCCGAATGGCAAGGGCGAGATCACCAAGGACGGCGTCGTGGTGTCCGGCGAGTGGAACTTCAACAGCGGCGCATGGCACAGCCAGTGGAAGTTCCTCAACACGATGGCACTCAACCCGGCCGGCGAGATGGAGCCGATCGCGGCCGTCGTGCCCTTCAGCGACCTGGAAATCGTGGACGACTGGGACGTCGCGGGCTTGCGCGGCACCGGCAGCGTCACGATGATCGCCAAGGACCTGTTCATCCCGCGCGACCGGTACCAGTGGATGAGCGCGGTCGCGCGCCAGGAATACGACTCGGTGCGGAACGCCGACTCGCCCTGCTACCGCGGTCCGATCATCGGCGTGCTGTGCAACATCGGCACCGGCAAGATGGTCGGGCTGGCGCAGGCCGCCAGGGAGGCCTTCATGGAGCGGATCCACAAGCGCGCCGTCCCGCACACCCCGCACCAGACGCAGGCCGAGTGGCCGATCACCCACCTTCAGGTGGCCGAGGCCGACCTGAAGATCGATGAGGCCGAGTACCACGCCCGCCGGCTCGCGGCCCTGGTGGATCAAAAGGCCTATAACAACGAGCCCTACACGTTGCGAGACCGCGCGTTCTGCCGGGTCGCGCAGGGCCGCGTCGCAGAGCTCTGCCTGGACGCCGTCAACATCTACAACCTGGCCGCCGGCGCGAGCGGCATTTACAGCGCGATGCCGATCCAGCGGATTCAGCGCGACCTCCAGGCGATGAACGTGCACGCCATTTACCAGCCGGTCAAGAACTACGAACTCTACGGCCGGGTTCTGTGCGGCCTGGACCCCAACACGCTTTTCATCTAGGTGGCCGCCAGGCGCCATGCTGGCGCCCCGGCTGCGGTGGGCCACCATCATCGTGCGCGTGGCGTTCCGGCTTCCCGGAACGCCACGCGCACGATACTCGCGGTCCTCGATAGCCGTGCCCGTTTTGCGGTTGTTGCGTCGTTGCGGAAGGGGCGCGGCCGGCGCCTGGGTGGAATGGTCGCCGGTGCCCGGCGATGGCCCGCCGCGGGGGCTGCGGGGGCTGCGGTGATGGGCGGGCGCGGGCCGTCGCTGGGGGTGCGCGGGCGCTGCGCAATTAACGCGGTAATTATGTCCAACGCGGTAGAAAACGCTGCTGTGAGCAACGTTTTCTACCGTGTAAAGACAATGTTCCGCGTTGTTTTGGTGGCGCTGTGGCTGATGTGATCCATGGGTATCCGTGACGGCCGACGAACGGGAGCGGGGTTGCGGGGTGGTTAGCCGGCTAGGCGGGCGGCGGTTTCGTAGAGGCGGTCGAGGTTGTCCGGGAGATCTTCGCGGTCGCAGGCGAGTTCTAGCAGCGCCAGGCCGCACAGAGCGGCCCAGGGGAGCAGTGCTGCCGGGGGAGGGGCGGGCAGGGGAGCCGCCAGGGTGCCATGGCCGTCGAGTCCGAGCATGAACCGGAAGCTGGCCGGATTATCGAGGGCCCAGCCGCGGAACGCGCGCGCCATGTGTTCTGGCTGATCGCGGGCGGGCTCGATCGCGGCGCACAGCTCGCCGGTTACGGACTCGCGCACCGCGCCGATGAGCGCGTCGAGGCTCGGGAAATAGCGGTAGATCGCGGGCGGGCTTACGCCTATCTGGCGCGCGATACCTCGCACCGAAATCGCGGCGGAGCCTTCGTTTTCAAGCAGCACGCGGGCAGACGCAATGATTTCGCCGATCAATTCTGCTCGCAGGCGTTCACGACGTGACTGTGCGGCCATGCCACTTTATATGCCGGGAAAGCGCCCGAGCACACCTCACCCATTGCGCAATGAGCGAATCGATCCGCACGCAATGAGCAAGGTCCGAGATGGGCGCGAGAGGGCTATCGAAGCACATTGAGGCGTATGCGTTCTTCTACCTGCCGTCATGTGCCCGGTAACGATACCTGTCAGTTGTGAGGGGAAAAATGTCATCTATGCGCACCAGGTTGCGCCACATCCTGCCCGTATTTGTGGCTATCCCACTGCTGGTGGGACTTGTCGTCGGCGCGAACATGGCAGTTGCGTCACCCGCCAATGCCAACAAGGTTGCGGCGGCGTACAAGTTCCAGGGGATGCCGATCGCGATGCCGCCGGGCTATCACCCGACCCAGACGATCCGCAAGGTGAACGGTGCCTACCAACACCTGGTGTCCTGGATCTCGTCGGTGGGTGCCAGCATCGCCATGACCGATGTGACCGGTCACGGCAACGACGACGGCATGTGCATCGTCGATCCGCGGACCGACGACGTGATCGTCACCTACGCGCCGACGGCGCCGGCGGCGGACCAGTTCACGCCGTTCGTGCTCAACCCGTCGCCGCTGCCCTACGACTCGACGATGGCGCCGATGGGCTGTGTACCCGGTGACTACAACGGTGACGGCCGGATGGACTTCATCGTCTACTACTGGGGCCGCACCCCGATCGTCTTCCTGGCGAAGTCGACCGCGAACACCCCCTCGGCGAGCGCATACAAGCCGGTGGAGCTGATGCCGGAGGACGTGGACGGGCAGTACAACGGCCCGGACTGGAACACCAACGACGTCACCGTCGCTAACTTCGAGGGCAACGGGCATCCCGACCTGTTCGTGGGCAACTACTTCCCCGACTCGGCGGTACTCGACCCGAACGGCATCAACAACGTGCAGATGCCCTCGTCGCTGTCCGACGCGCAGAACGGCGGCGGCGATTACATGTTCCGCTGGCTCGGCGGCACCTCGGGAGCGAACCCGACCGTCAGCTACCAGATGGTCAAGAACGCGATCCCGTACGCCGACTCGACCGGGTGGACCCTGGGCGGGGCCACCGCGGACCTGACCGGTGACGGACTGCCCGAGCTGTACATCGCGAACGACTTCGGGCCCGGCCACCTGCTGTACAACGAATCCACTCCCGGGCACCTCAAGTTCATTGCCGCTACCGGAGAGCGCGGGGCGATCACGCCCAAGTCGTTCGTGCTCGGCCGGGGATCGTTCAAGGGCATGGGCGCCGACTTCAGCGACCTGGCCGACAACGGCCGGTACGACCTGATGGTCAGCAACATCACCACCCCCTGGGGCCTGCAGGAGAGCAACTTCGTCTTCATGAACCAGGCGACCAGCGGTAAGGCGATGGCGTCGGACCTGGCGCGGAGCGTAGCGCCGTTCGACCAGGAGGCCGAGAACATGGGCATGGCCTGGACCGGCTGGTCCTGGGATGTCAAGGCCGGCGACTTCCTGAACAGCGGTAGCGACGATGAAGTCCAGACAGACGGGTTCATCAAGGGGACGATCGACCGCTGGAACTGGCTGCAGGAAATGGCCATGACCAACGACGACCTGCTCAGCAACCCGGCGAACTGGCCGCTGGTGGAGCCGGGCGATGACATCGCGGGCAGCCAGTGCCCCGCGTTCTACGCCGACGGTGGCAACGACAAGTTCGTCAACATCAGCCAGCAGCTCGGCATGTGCACCAAGGCCGACCAGACTCCCACCAGGGGCGTCGCGACGGCCGATGTCGCGGGCAACGGCGTGCTTGACTTCGCGCTGGCGAGGCAGTGGGGAGCGCCCATCTTCTACCAGAACGAATCGCCGAACCTCGGCCAGTACCTCGGCCTGAACCTGTACCGGCCGGCCGTGGGCGGCGGGTCGTCCAACCAGGGCCTTGCGGGCATGGGTGCCCCCGCGTACGGGACGACGGTCACCATCGACACGCCAGGACACACCCAGGTCTCTCAGCTCGACGGCGGCAGCGGCAGCGCGGGCAAGCGCAGCTTCGAGGTCTCCTTCGGGCTCGGCTCCTACACCGGTCCGGTCACCGTCCACCTCGCCTGGGTTAACAACGCGGGCCAGCAGGAACACCAGACCATCACGCTCAACCCAGGGACCCACAACCTGATGCTCACCAGCACCGCAACGGAGGTTGCTAGCTCATGACCGCCACGATCCAAGCAGCCGACGGCGCGCTTACAACGCCGCCTCCAGCGAAGACGAAAAAGCCGGCTGACCCCCGCTACCTCGCGCTGCGAAACTTCGCGCTCTCGATCAGCGTGTTCAATGTCTTCGGTTACACCCTGCTGGGTTTCGAGCAGCCCTGGCTGTTCGCCCTGTTCGCGGTCATCACCGGACACGTCACGGACATCACCTTCGAAACGATCATGGCCTGGGCCTACAAGCGCAAGCCGGAGTACCGCGGCAGGGGGATGCGCGGCCTGTACGAGTTCATGCTGCCCGCGCAGATCACCTCGCTCGCCGTCAACATGCTGCTCTACGCCAACAACCAGTTCTGGCCGATCATGTTCGGCGTCATGGTGGCGGTCACCTCGAAGTACGTCTTCCGGGCGCCGATCAAGGGCCGGATGCGTCACTTCATGAACCCGTCCAACTTCGGCATCGCCATCGTCCTGCTGGTGTTCGCCCGCTGGGTCAGCATCTCGCCGCCTTACATGTTCTCGGAGTGGGCGAGCGAGTACTTCCGGCTGTTCATCCCGATCGTCATCCTGGTCTCCGGGACCGTGCTCAACACCATGCTGACCAAGCGCGTCGCGCTGATCGTCGGCTGGATGGGCGGCTTCTTCATCCAGGCCTTCATCAGGCACTGGCTGTGGGGTGTCCAGCTGAACACCGCGCTCACCGTCATGACCGGTATCGCGTTCATCCTGTTCACCAACTACATGATCACCGACCCGGGCACGACCCCGACGCGGCCGCGGTCCCAGTTCATGTTCGGCAGCAGCGTGGCCTTCGTCTACGCGGTGCTGATGCAGCTCAACATCGTCTACACCCTGTTCTTCGCGACCGCGATCGTCTGCGGCATCCGCGGTCTGGGCTGGTGGGGCGCGTACTGGATGAAGAATCGCCGGAACGCGGCCGGTCCGTCCGGGACGGAACTGGTCAACCCAGGCCCCGTCGTTGAGGTACCCGCCAGCAACGGTTCTGGCGCGAAAGTAACGGCAGGAGAAACGGTCCGCGCATGAGCACGCCCATCGCCATCGTCGGTATCGCATGCCGATACCCCGACGCCAGTTCACCCGCGGAGCTGTGGGAGAACGTGCTCGCCGGACGCCGGGCATTCCGGCAGATCCCGGACGAGCGGCTCAGGCTCGAGGATTACTGGTCAGCGGACCCGGCAGCGCCGGACAAGTTCTACTCCCGCAAGGCCGCGGTCATCGAGGGCTTCGAGTTCGACCGAGTGAAGTACAAGATCGCCGGCAGCACGTTCCGTACCACGGACATGACGCACTGGCTGGCGCTTGACACCGCCGCGCGGGCCCTCGAAGACGCGGGGTTCCCCGAAGGCGGGGGGCTGCCCGCGGAGACCACCGCCGTGATCATCGGTGACACCCTGACCGGCGAGTTCGCCCGCGCCAACCTGATGCGGCTGCGCTGGCCGTACGTCCGGCGCACGCTGACGACCGCGCTCAAGGAGCTCGGGTGGGATGACGGCAAGCTGGCCGATTTCCTGCCCGGTCTCGAGGTCCGGTACAAGAGCGCCTTCCCGCCCGTGGACGAGGACACGCTCGCGGGCGGCCTGGCCAATACGATCGCGGGCCGGATCTGCAACCAGTTCGATTTCAAGGGCGGTGGCTACACCGTCGACGGTGCCTGCTCATCGTCGCTGCTCTCGGTGCTGACCGGCTGTGCCGCGCTCAACGACGAGATCAGTGACGCGGTGGTGGCCGGAGGCGTCGATCTGAGCATCGACCCGTTCGAGATCATCGGGTTCGCGAAGACAGGTGCCCTGGCCACCGGCGAGATGCGGGTCTATGACCGGCACTCCAACGGCTTCTGGCCGGGGGAGGGCTGCGGCATGCTCGTGCTGATGCGCCAGGCCGACGCGGAGGCGCGGGGGCTGCGGATCTACGCGACGATCAACGGATGGGGATACTCCTCCGACGGCAAGGGCGGGATCACGCGGCCGGAGGCGTCCGGGCACCGGCTGGCGATCAACCGGGCCTACCGGGTGGCCGGGTTCGACTTCGATACCGTCGGGTACCTGGAGGGACACGGCACGGGGACCGCGGTCGGTGACGCCACCGAACTGCGGGCCTTCACCGAGGCGCGCCAGGCCGCTAACCCGGAGGCGCCCGTCGTCCCGATCAGCACCATCAAGGGCAACATCGGGCACACGAAGGCGGCCGCGGGTGTCGCCGGGCTGATCAAGGCCACCATGGCCGTGTACAACCAGGTCATCCCGCCCGCTACCGGTCACGTCGACCCGCACCCCATCCTGACCGGTGACTCCGCGGCACTGCGGGTGCCGCGGACCGCGGAACTGTGGCCGCAGCAGCAGCCCATCCGGGTCGGGATCTCGTCCATGGGGTTCGGCGGGATCAACGCGCACGTCGTTCTCGCCGCGCACCGCGACGCGGAGGCTGCCCGCCGCACCAGCCTGGACTCGCGGACGATCAGGCTGGTCGGCTCCCGCCAGGACAGCGAACTGCTGCTACTGGACGCCGCGACCACCGCTGACCTCAGCGAGCGGGTGAGCACCCTGGCCGCCTTGTGCCAGCGTCTCGCGTTCGCTGAGCTGGGCGACCTGGCCGCGACGCTGGCCGGGGAGCTCGGCGACGGGCCGGTACGCGCGGCCATCGTCGCCGTGAACCCGGACCAGGCCGCGGAACGCCTCACCGCGCTGGCGCAACTGCTGGACAACGGCGCCAGCAAGGCGATCGACATCGCCGGCGGCCTCTTCCTCGGTCGGGCCGGCGACGCACCCCGGATCGGCTACCTCTTCCCCGGGCAGGGTTCCGGCAGGGGCACCGAGGGTGCGATCAAGCGGCGGTTCGCGGCGATACGCGACCTCGCCCCGGCAGCCAGCGTCTCCGCGAACGGTGACCATGTGGCCACCGCGGTCGCGCAGCCCCGCATCGCCGGTTCCTCCGTGGAGGGACTGCGGGTGCTCGGCCTGCTCGGCATCGAAGCGGGGGCCGCCGTGGGACACAGCCTCGGCGAGCTGACCGCTCTGCACTGGGCGGGCGCGATGGACGAGGCGGCGCTGCTGGCACTGGCCACCGAGCGCGGCAGGGTCATGGCGCAGGCCAGCGAAGGCGGCGGCGCCATGGCCAGCATCGCGGCGGGTCCTGACCAGGTCGAACCGCTGCTTCCCACGGCGAACGGTGCCGGGAACAATGGCGCTGGCGTGGTCATCGCCGGCTACAACGGCCCGACCCAGACCGTGATCTCCGGCCCGGCCGAGGTGGTCGAGCGGGTGTGCGGCGCGGCCGTGGCGGCCGGCCTGGTCGCCAACCGGATCGCGGTCTCGCACGCGTTCCACTCGCCGATGGTGGCGCCTGCCGCCGACGGGCTCGACCGTTACCTGGCCGGGCATGAGTTCAAGCAGGTGGCCCGGTGCGTCCTGTCCACGGTCACCGGTGACGAACTGGCGGCCGACGCGGACCTGCGGGACCTGCTGGTGCGGCAGGTCCGCGAGCCGGTCCGGTTCACCGCCGCGGCCAGCCAGCTCGCCGCGGCCGCGGACCTCCTCATCGAGGTCGGGCCCGGGCGGGTGCTGTCCAGCCTGTCCGCGGCGATCGCGCCGGACGTTCCGGTGGTGGCGCTGGACACCGACGGTGCTTCGCTGACCGGCGTGCTGTCGGCGGTTGCCGCCGCCTACGCGCTGGGCGGCTCGGTCAAGACCGATGCGCTGTTCGCCGACCGGTTTACCAAGCCGCTGCCGCTGGACAAGGAGTTCCTGTTCTTCGCCAGCCCCTGCGAATCGGCGGCGCCCGACGAGGTGATCGCGGCGCTGACCACCGAGCCGCAAGCGGAATCCGGGACCACGAACCACGGCCAGTTCTCGGAAAATGACGGTGATCAGCCACGCGACAGCCTGCAGATCCTGCGCCGGCTTGCCGCCGAGCGTGCCGAGTTGCCGATCGAGACGGTGCGCCCGGACAGTCATCCGCTGGACGAACTGCACATGTCGTCGATCACCGTCGGTCAGATCATGAACCAGGCCGCGCGTGAGCTCGGCGTGTCCGCGCCGATGGTCACATCCGCCTTCGCCACCGCGACGCTGGCCGACCTGGCAGTGGCGCTCGACGAACTGGCGAACACCGCGCTGGCCGCCGACGCCGACGCGGACCTGGCACCGGAAGGCATCGGGCCATGGGTCCGCGCGTTCTCGGTGGAGCACATCGAGACCGCACGCGCGGCCCGCGCGGCCACCCAGGCCGACGGGACATGGGACGTGTTCTCCACGCCTGGTCACCCGCTAAGCGAGGCACTCAGCCGCTCGCTGCGCGCGGCCAGGCTCGGCGATGGAGTCGCGCTGCTGCTCCCCGCCGATTGCAACGCGGAGCATGTCGGCCTCATGCTCAGGGCGGCCAAGGCCGCGCTGTCGCACACCGGGCCGTGCCACTTCCTGGCGGTTCAGGACCGGCGCGGCGCGGCGGGTCTGGCCAAGACGCTGCACCTGGAGGCACCCTCGGTGCCGGTCACCGTGGTCACCCTCCCGCTGGACGCCGCCATCTCAGCGACGCACGCCGCGGAGATGGCGGACGCGATAGCGGCCGACGTCGGAGCGAACCCGGGCTTCAGCGAGGTGTACTACGACGCGTCCGGCGTCCGCCGGGTGCCGCTGCTGCGCCCGGTCATGGAGCTGGCCGGCCAAGACGCCGAGCTCCCGCTCGCGGCCGGTGACGTTCTCCTGGTCAGCGGTGGCGGTAAGGGCATTACCGCCGAATGCGCGCTCTCGCTGGCTCGCCAGACCGGAGCGGCCATCGCCCTGCTCGGGCGATCCGCTCCCGAGGCGGACGCGGAACTGGCCGCCAACCTGGGCCGGCTGGACGCGGCCGGCGCGAGGTACATCTACATCAGTGCCGATGTGACCTCACCAAGTGAGGTGGCGGCGGCGGTGGCGCAGATCAGTGCCGAGCTGGGGCCGGTCACGGCCATCTTGCACGGCGCGGGCCGCAACGAGCCCGCACCGCTGACCACCCTCGACGAGAACGCGTTCCACGCGACGCTGGCGCCCAAGATCGACGGTCTTGAGACGCTGATGGGCGCGGTGAACCCGGACTCGCTCAAGCTGGTGATCACGTTCGGCAGCATCATCGGGCGAGCCGGGCTGCGCGGCCAGGCGGACTACGCCACCGCCAACGACTGGATGACCGACCTGACCGAACGGCTGCGGACCCGGCTGGCTGAGCAGGGCAATCCGCACTGCCGGTGCCTGGCACTGGAGTGGTCGGTCTGGTCCGGTGCCGGGATGGGCGAGAAGCTCGGCGTGCTCGAGTCGCTGATCAGAGAGGGCATCAGCCCGATCTCGCTCGACGCGGGCATGGAAATGCTGCACAGCGTGCTCGCCACCCCGACCGCGCCATCCAGCCTGGTGGTGATGAGCCGGGCAGGCGACCTGCCGACGATCACACTGGAACCGACCGAGCTGCCGCTCACCCGGTTCATCGACCGGCCGCGGGTGTACTACCCGGGCATCGAGCTGATCGCCGACGCCGAGCTGTCCGCGGACCGTGACCCCTATCTCGTCGATCACCTGCTGGACGGCGACCTGCTGTTCCCCGCGGTGCTCGGCATGGAGGCCATGGCGCAGGCGGCCGTGCTGGCAGGCTTCGCGCATCCGGTCGTGCTGGAGAACGTGGAGTTCCTCCGGCCGATCGTGGTGCCGCCCGACGGCACGACGACGATCCGGATCGCGGCGCTCAACCGCGGCGAGGGCGTCGACGTGGCCATCCGCAGCAGCGACACCGGGTTCCAGGCCGATCACTTCCGCGCGACGCTGCGGCACACGGGAACACGTCCCTTCGACGCCGAACGGCCGGTAGCGGCCGTCCGCACGTCACGGGTTCCGCTCGACGCGGCCGCCGACCTGTACGGCGGCGTGTTCTTCCAGGGCAAGCGGTTCCAGCGGGTGGCCGGCTATCGCAGGCTCGCCGCGACGTCGTGTGTCGTGGAGATCTCGGCCGGATCCAGCGACGACTGGTTCGGTTCCTACTTCTCCAGGGCGCTGATCCTCGGCGACCCGGGCGCTCGCGACGCGTTCATGCACGGCATCCAGTGCTGTGTGCCGAACGCGACGCTGCTCCCGGCCGGAGTCGAGCGGATCTACCCGGCTAGCCCGGAAGAGCTCACCGGGCAGGTCATCCTGCACGCGGTGGAGCGGCTGCGGGAAGGCGACACGTACACCTACGACCTGGACGTCTGCTCCGAAGACGGGCGGATCCTCGAGCGCTGGGAAGGTCTGCGGCTGCAGGCCGTGCGCAAGAACGACGGTCGCGGGCCGTGGATTCCTTCACTGCTCGGCCCCTTCCTCGAGCGGCAGGCCGCCGAGCTCACCGGGAGCGCGCTGCGGTGCGCGGTGGAACCGGATCCGCCTTCCGGCGCGAACGGCCGTGAGGCCAGGCGCAGGCAGACCAAGCTCGCGATGGAGCGAATGCTCGACCGGCCGGTGGTGATCACCCACCGCGGTGACGGGAAGCCCCTGCTCAGTGACGAGGGCATCAACATCTCCGCTTCGCATGGCTCGGGCGTGACGCTGGCCGTCGCGGGCAGCGAGCGGATGGGTTGCGACGTCGAGCGGGTCCAGGACCGGGCGACGCAGGACTGGCAGGGCTTGCTGACTGCCGAGCAGTTCGCGCTCTCCGAGCTGATCCAGCGGGAGCGGACCGAAGAACCGGCCACCGCGGGCACCAGGGTGTGGAGCGCCGTGGAATGCCTGCGCAAGGCAGGCCGGACGCTCAGCGGCCCGATCACGCTTGCCACCGGCGGCCCGGCCGGCTGGGTACTGCTTCAGTCCGGGACGGCGAAGATAGCCACCTTCGTCACGTCTGTGCTGGACCAACCGGACCCCGTGGTCTTCACGATCCTGACAGAAGAGGACGGAAATGGAACAGTATTACGAGTACCGGCACATCGTGGGGTTCGAGGAAACGAACCTGGTCGGCAACGTGTATTACGTCAACTATGTGCGCTGGCAGGGACGCTGTCGCGAGATGTTCCTGCTGGAGCACGCGCCCGGCGTGCTCGATGAGCTCCGCGCGGGCCTGAAGCTGTTCACGATCAGCGCGGAGTGCGAGTACCTGTCCGAGGCAACGGCCTTCGACGAACTGGCGATCAGGATGCGTCTGGAAGAACTCACCCAGACGCAGATCGTCTTCGCCTTCGACTACGTCCGCGTGCGGGACGGCAGGGAGGAGCTGATCGCCAGAGGCCGGCAGCGGATCGCCTGCATGCACGGCGACAACGGGGCCACCGCCCCGGCGCGGGTGCCAGATCAGCTGCGCCGTGCGCTCGAGGGATACGCGGTCAAGGCGCCGCAGCGCGCTCCCGCGGTTGGCACCGGAGGCCGCGCGTGAGCGTCCCGGCTAAGAGCGGTATGACGCCGGCCAGGACCGCGTTGCGTAAGGTGCTCGGGCGGTTCGCGACCGGCGTCACCGTGGTGACCGCCGGCCTGCAGACGCCGAGCGGAATGACGGCGAACGCGTTCACCTCGGTGTCGCTCGACCCGCCACGGATCCTGGTCTGCATTGACAGGAGCGCCGCTGTCTACAAGTCCGTGCTCGCCGACGGCTGCTTCGGAGTCTCGATGCTGTCCGCCCGGCAGGAGGACGTGGCACGGTATTTCGCCGATCACTCAAGGCCCCGGGGCACCGACGAGTTCGCCGCCGTCGAGTGGTCGCCGGGGCCTGGCACCGGCGCACCCATCCTGCACGGAGCCCTGGCCTGGCTCGACTGCGCCCTCGTCACCTCCCACGATGGCGGGGACCACGAGATCTTCATCGGCTCGGTCCAGGCCAGCGGCTTCGAGGAGACCGAAGAAGCCCTGGTCTTCTACGGCGGGCACTTCCACCAGCCGCGGCTGATCAGGGCCCGGCCCATCGAGGAGTCCGCATGACCGCCACGGTACCCACGTCGGGCCCCGCCCCCGCCAACGTCGCTGGCGGCGGGCGGCGGGACTACCCGACCACGCCGCTGCACACGGTGCCGAGTCTGCTGCGCAAGCTCTGGTTCGACCGGCTGGCCATGCTCACCGACGCGTTCGAGAAGTACGGTGACGTGGTCAAGTTCGCCATGGGGCCGAAGACGCTGTACTTCTTCAACCATCCCGATCACGCCAAGCACGTGCTGGCGGACAACCCGCTGAACTATCACAAGGGGCTTGGCCTGCACGAAGCCAGGCAGCTTATGCTCGGTGACGGCCTGCTCACCAGCGAGGACGAGGTGTGGAAGCGGCAGCGGCGGATCATCCAGCCGGCGTTCCGCCGCGACCGCATCGCCGGGTTCGCCAGCGTGGTCACCGACGCCGGGCAAGCCCTGGTCGACCGGCTCGGTGAACAGGTGGGCAGCACGATCGACGTGTCCGAGGAGATGACGCGGCTGACGATGAGCGTCCTCGGCAAGTCACTGCTCTCCGCCGACCTGTCGCCGCTGCGGATGCTCGGGCCGGCCTTCGAAGTCGCGCAGGACCGGGCCATGTTCGAGATGGTGAGCCTCGGTGCGCTGCCGCTATGGCTGCCGGTGCCGCGTAACCTGCGGTTCAAGCGTGCCAGGGGCCAGCTCGAGGACGCCGTCGAGGTGCTGGTGGGCGGCCGCGCGCATGCCGCCGGCGCGGACGGGACCGACCTGCTGTCCATGCTGGCGAACGCCTACCAGGGCGAGCCGGACGCGCGGAAGCGGTGGAACGTCATGCGCGATGAGCTCATCACGATCCTGCTGGCCGGGCACGAGACCACGGCCAGCACGCTGTCCTGGACCTGGTACCTGCTCAGTACGCACCCGGAGGCGGCGGAGGCCATGCGCGCCGAGGCGATCGAGGTGCTCGGCGACCGGACGCCCGACCACGAGGACCTGGCCCGGCTGCCGTTCACCACGACGGTGATCCAGGAGACCATGCGGCTGTACCCGCCGGTCTGGGGGCTGACCCGCAAGTCGGTCGCCGCCGACGTGATCGACGGCTACCGGGTTCCGGCGGGCGCCGACGTCATGATCTCCCCGTACACCCTGCACCGGCATCCTGGTTTCTGGCCGGAGCCTAACGAATTCCGGCCGGAGCGGTTCGCGAGTTCCGCCACACCCGTCGAGAACAGATACGCCTACATCCCGTTCGGCGCCGGCCCCCGGGTCTGCGTCGGCAGCCACCTCGGCATGATGGAGGCAACGCTGATCGCGGCGATGGTCGCGCGCCAGTTCCGGTTCGAGCTGCCGCCTGGTGCCCGCCCGAAGCCCGAGGCCATGCTGTCGCTCCGGGTCCGCGGCGGACTTCCGGTCAAAGTGTGCCGCGCGTGACCGCCGAGGCAACCCAGCGGCCAGTCGAGGCCGAAGATGTCACGCAGGAATTCCTGCACGGCATCAACAAGGAACGCGAGTCGGTGCTGCTCGGCGACGATCTCGCGACCGAGCGGCAGCACGCCAAGGGAAAGCTGACCGCTCGGGAACGGCTGGAGTTCCTGCTCGACGACGGTTCGTTCGCCGAGCTTGACCTGTTCCGGCGGGGCAACGGCAGCGCGCGGACAGACGGCGTCGTGACCGGGACCGGCACCATCGACGGCCGCCGGGTCTTCGTCTACGCCCAGGACTTCCGCATCCTCGGCGGCTCTCTCGGTGAAGCCCATGCCGCGAAGATCCACAAGGTCATGGACCTCGCGCTCGCGGCGGGTGCCCCGCTGATCGCGCTCAACGACAGCGGCGGCGCGCGGATCCAGGAAGGGGTCACCGCGCTCGCCGGGTACGGCGGGATCTTCCGCCGCAACGTGAGCGGGTCCGGAGTCATACCGCAGATCAGCGTCATCCTCGGCCCCTGCGCCGGCGGTGCCGCCTACTCGCCGGCCTTGACCGATTTCACGTTCATGGTCCGCGGCACCTCGTACATGTTCATCACCGGGCCCGACGTGGTGAAGTCGGTCACCGGCGAGGAGATCACGCACGAGGACCTGGGCGGTGCCCGCGTGCACGCGCGGCAGTCGGGCGTGGCCACGTTCACCTACGAGGACGAGGCGTCCTGCCTGGAGGACGTCCGGTACCTGGTCTCGCTGCTGCCGGCCAACAGCCACGAGCTCCCGCCCTCGGTCGCGGCCGACGACCCTCCCGATCGCAAGTGCCCGCGCCTGCTCGACCTCGTGCCCGCGTCAGCGCGCAAGCCCTACGACATGCGCAAGGTGATCGCCGAGATCGCCGACCATCACGAGGTCCTGGAAGTGCACGCCGAATGGGCAAAAAGCATCGTGTGCGCCTTCGCCCGGTTCGGCGGCCGGACCGCGGGAGTCATCGCGAACCAGCCGCTGGTCCGGGCCGGCGTTCTGGACATCGACTCGTCGCAGAAGGCCGCCAGGTTCGTCCAGTTCTGCGACGCGTTCAACATCCCGCTGGTCACGCTCGTCGACGTGCCGGGATTTCTCCCCGGTGTCGGGCAGGAACACCACGGCATCATCCGGCACGGCGCCCGGTTGCTGTACGCGTACTGCGACGCGACCGTCCCGCGGGTCCAGGTCATCTTGCGCAAGGCCTACGGCGGCGCCTATATCGTGATGGATTCCCGGTCCGTCGGCGCGGACTTGTCCTACGCCTGGCCCACGAACGAGATCGCCGTGATGGGGGCCGAGGCGGCGGTGGGCATTCTGAACCGCAAGGAACTGCTGGCCGCCGATGACCCGGACCAGCTCAGGGATCAGCGTGCCGCGGAGTACAAAGAGCGGCTCATGCACCCTCTCTACGCCGCCGAGCGCGGTCTGGTCGACGACGTGATCGATCCCGCGGACACGCGCGCGGTGATCTCGCGGGCGCTGGACGTGCTGAGCCAGAAGCGCGTGGAGCAGAAGCCGCGCAAACATGGAAATCCGCCGGCGTTATTCGCCTTCCGGGCGGACTAAAGGCGCACTCAAGGCAGACTCAAGCGGCCCGCGAGATGCGCTCGACCGGTATTCGAGCATAAACGACCTGGTCGGACATCATTACCCCCATTGTCGTCGGTATACACGCATCGGTTTTTTGCCCTATTGGGTCGCTTAGAACGGAGTCAAGGCAGACTCAAGCGGAGCACGAGATGGATTCGAGATGCGCTCGACCAGCGTGCGAGGGCCGTGATGCAAGGTAATTCTTAGAGTTTGATAGGAAACTCCAGAAATTAAACTCGCTCCGCCCACACCGCGTTTTTAGCCGCAGAAGACCCGTGTATCTGAGGGAGAAGCAAGTAATGAACAGCGCCCACGAACGCGCGATTAGGTTCATATATGAAAGGTACAGCGAGCCGCTGTCTCTAGCTGATATCGCGAACAGTGCGATCGTAAGCCGTTTCCACTTCTGCCGAACCTTCAGGGATGCTACCGGCGTTACCCCAGGACGGTACCTTTCCGCCATCCGCATCTACCAGGCAAAGCGCATGCTGCTGAACTCGCAGATGAACGTCACCGAGATCGCGTTCGCCGTCGGCTACAACAGCCTCGGCTCATTCAGCAACCACTTCACCGACAGCGTCGGCGTCGCGCCCGGGCGGTTCCGCCGCATCGCGCGCAGCGGACGGTTCGAGCCGCCGCTGCCAAGGCGGGCACCCACCTCGCCGGCCTCCACGGTGGCCGGCACGATCACGTTCCCGCGGGGTTACGCGGGCGGACGGGTGTTCCTGGGCACCTTCGACACGCCCATCGTGCAGCGGCAGCCTGCCGCCGCGATGATGATCGAGCTGCCGGCCACGGACGAACCCTGCTCATTTCAGCTGACTGGGGTGCCCCATGGCACGTGGTTCATCCGTGCGGTAGCAGTAGCGGACAACGCGGACCCCGAGCCGTGGACGCGCCGGACGCTTCTCGTGGGCGGAGTCGGCCCGGTGACCGTGAGCGCCGACACCGTCATCTCCACCGGAATCGAACTGCGCACCAGGCGGCCGACGGACTTGCCGATCCTCCTCGCCCTGCCCGACCTTGAGCCTGCGCAGGCCGATATGACGCCACCCGAGGACGGGTTTGCCGTCGCCCACGCACTGCGATCCGCTTAGCTGATCCCCCGCTGCTCCGCCGGCCGGGCCGTCAACGCCCCGGCCGGCCCGGCCGCCGGCTGCCCGGCCGGCTGCCCGGCCGGTGGCGCCGCCGGCGGAGGGCGGCACCTCGTGTGCGGGCACCGTGGCCGACAGGCTGAACCGGTCGTCGCTGACACCCTCGGTATTCAGTTCGCCGCCGATGGCTTCGAGCCGCCAGGCCAGGTTCCGCAGGCCGTGACCACCGGCGCTGGGCTTGGCCGCGGGCGGTACGCCATCGTTGATCACGGTCAAGGTGACCATCGTGTCGTCCTGGCTGGCCTCGATGGCGCAGTTCTGCGCCGAACTGTGCCGCAAGACGTTGGTAACCGCCTCGCGCAGCACCAGCGCCAGCACGGCGTCGATCTTGTCGTCAAGCACTCCGCAGTCGATCGTGACCTTGGGCGTAATGCACGCCGCGGTGAGCAGGGAGGCGGCCGATGCCGCCTCCTTGGTCAGCGAGACGCTGCTGTAGCCGTTGGCGACCAGCCGTACGTCCACCGCCGCCTGCCGGGCGAGTTCGACGACCTCGGTCAGCTCGTCCTGAGCCAGAGCGGGATCGCTGGCCACCAGCTTCCTGGTGAGCTCGGCCTTCAAGGTGATGGCCGACAGGCTGTACCCGAGGATGTCGTGCAGGTCCCTGGCGAAACGCTCGCGTTCCCTGGCGGTGGTGAGCTGCGCGACCTCCGTGCTCTCTCCATGCGCACGCTTGGCAGCAAGACGTAGCTGGTAGAGGGCGAAAACCGTTAGGCCGCCACACAGGCTGGCGATCATCATGTAGATGGCGTCGCGGACGCTCATTCCCAGCACCAGCGGCGCCGCGAACATGCTGACCGTGACCACTGTGAACAGGATCCAGGCATTCCTGGCCGGCCTGAGCATGAGGATCGAGCCGGCCAGAAACCCCGCCATGCCTGGCCAGGTCACACCGAAGGCCACCACGGGCAGGTAGGTGAGGGTGCCCATGGCAAGTAGTACCCACATCCGCCGCCGGGCGGACCAGCCCGCGCCGCCCCGCCAGCCGACACAGCACTGGGCGACGAAAAGCAGTGCCGCGGTGATAAAAACAAAGCCGAATACGAAACTATGTTTCCGTACCGGTCCTGCAAAGATGCCTGCCAGCTGTGCCGCGAAGAGGCCGGACAGGGCCAGATGCGAACTAGCGCGAGGTGTCCATCTACAGCCCGGCGGCCTGCCTGCCGACGATACGGGCGTATCAGGTCCAGCGCCAGCTGCGTCTTCGCCGCCGATCTGACCTTTTGACCCTGACGTGGGCTCGCTCCACAGCCAGCCAGGCCGCTGTTGGCGGCGAGGCATACCGCTACCCCTCAGTGTGCTTAGGCTCTTGGCGGGCCAGGTCTCTGTCGCCTGGCCGCTTTAATTCCAGATAGTAATAATGTCACATTTAAGTTGTGTGTGACTTTTCGAATTTCGCTGTTATGCAACAAGTTCTCAGTAAAGTCGCATGACTCTGCGTAACGGAACGCCGGGCAGGCGCATGGACACGGACGGAGATCACCTCCGGTGGAGCTGGATCTTTTGCCGGCCCCTCGGCGTGTCGTGTTGATCATGCCGGGCCTTCCATGGTCAAGTGCGGCGTGTGTCCGTTATACGACCTGTGTCTGCTAATGTACCCGCCTTGCCTCGAAACTCTGGCGGATTAGCGGCGTCTGACCTCATCTATCGGCATTCTCGTGGCAGCCTGGGACACTTGCGCACAGCGCGAGAGAGGGCACGTGCCGAAAGAGATTGCCAGTTACTAACAGGTTGACGTCGATTTGGAGGCTCGCATGCGCGCGCTGAGGATACTGCTCGCGGAAGATGTCGCCATGGTGCGCGGTGCTCTTGTCGCACTTATCGAACTGGAACCCGATATGAAGGTAGTCGCTGCCATCGAACGCGGGGACTATATCGTTTCGCAGGCGCTGACTCACCATCCCGACATCGCAATCATTGATATCGACCTGCCCGGCCTCGACGGTCTGACCGCGGCAGCCGAGTTGCACGCCCAGCTTCCGTCTTGTCCGACGCTGATCCTGACCAACCTCGGCCGGGCCGGCAACCTGCGGCGCGCACTCGCCGCGCACGTATCTGGCTTCCTGCTCAAGGACGCACCGCCCGAGCAACTCGCCTGGGCGATCCGCAGTGTGGTCGCGGGCCGGCGGGTCATCGACCCCCATCTGGCGGTGTCCACCTGGGACGGCGGGGAGAATCCGCTGTCCGCCCGGGAGCACGAGGTGCTCCGGGTCGCCGCGCAGGGCGCCGAGCCGGTCGAGATCGCGACCGTCCTGCACCTGTCGGTGGGGACGGTGCGGAACTATCTCACCAACATCGTGACGAAGATGAACGCGCGGAACCGGGTGGACGCCATCCGGGTGGCACGTGAGGCAGGCTGGCTGCCCTAGCCGTTCTTGTCCGCAATCGTGAGGTTGTCGGTGTGTTTCCTGTTGCCACACGATGTGGTCATTGAGTGTGCGACGACGGGAGAAGACATGCCTACCACCATGGGATCGGTACGCAGACGGCTGCTCACGCCCCAGCTCAGGGAAGTGACGTTCGCCAAGCGCGGCTTCCCCGCCGCACCCGCGGCGGCCACCCAGCATCTCGAGGCCATCCCGGAAGCCGTCATCTGCGGTTTCGAGTGGGGCATCGACGCGCGTGACCAGTGGGAGGTGGAGCGACGGCTGGACCTGATCGACGCCGAACAGCGAGGCTTCGCCTACGAAGGCGCGACGATGGCGTTCACCGTCATCGACGCGATGGGACCAGGCGGGCACCGTACCCGTGACCTGCTGCGCGGCCCGGGAAGCAAGCACATCTTCCTCGCCTACATCGGCATAGGTTTCGCGATGGACCATCTGCCCAGGCCGCTGTGGAAGAAGGTCATCCCTGACCTGACTCCCGATCCCTATTACCCGACGATGAGCTGGCTCGCGGTCGACGGCTATGGCTTCGACCTCGCCTACTTCCACACCAAGCGGTGGGTCGACCAGCAGAAGGTGCCCGCGCCCTACCGCTGGGAAGGTTCGCCCGACTACTTCCTGCGCGCGGTGGACCAGGGTATCGGGCGTGCGCTGTGGTTCATCTGCGGTGGTCAGGCACCCGAGGTCGCGGCGGCGGCCGGACGGTTCGCCAGCAACCGGCAGCCCGACCTGTGGAGTGGCATCGGGCTGGCCGCGACGTTCGCGGGCGGATCAGACGAGGAGGGCCTGGCCACGCTGCGGCGCGAAGCGGGCAGCAACTGGTCGCAGCTAGCCCTCGGCACGGTGTTCGCGGCGAAGGCGCGCGCCTACTCCGGCATCGTGCCCGAACACACGCAGGCCGCCTGCTCCGTGCTCGCCGACATGTCCGTGGACAAGGCCAACTCGCTCGCCGACGGCACCGCGCCCTCGGGAGCGGCGACGGGATCCGAGCCCGTCTATGAGCAGTGGCGGCAGCGGATACGGGCGCACTTCGAGGCCTGATCAGTGCGGCCCGCTAGCCCGGGCCTGCCAGCCCGGCCTGGTCAGCCCGGCCTGGTCAGGGCAGTATCTGGCGCGGTTCGTACGGCAGGTTCGGCCGGCGCCGCCACTCCTCCGGATAGCCGAGCGACACCTCTTCGAACCGGACGCCGTCGTGCCAGGTGGTACGAGGTATGTGCAGGTGGCCGTAGACGACGGCGCAGGCCCTGAACCGCAGGTGCCACGCGGCCGACAGCCTGGTCCCGCACCACTGGGCGAACTCGGGATGACGCAGTGCCCTCGTCGGCTCGCGGACCAGCGGGAAGTGGTTCATCAAGATGGTCGGCAGGGCGGGGTCCAGGGCTTCGAGCCGGGTCAGGGTCTGTTCGATCCTGACCCGGCACCAGGCTTCCCGGCTCGGGTGCGGATCGGGGTACAGCAGGTACTCGTCGGTGCACACGATCCCTGAGCGAAGGGCCATCGCCATGGCCTCGCTCTTGGTCGTTGCCCCCGGCGGCAGGAAGGTGTGGTCGTACAGCAAGAACAGCGGGGCCACCACGACCGGTCCGCCGGGACCCTGCCAGACGGGGTAGGGATCCTCGGGAGTCAGGACGCCAAGCTCGCGGCAGATCCGCACGAGGTGCTGGTAGCGTTCCTCGCCCCGCAACTGGACCGGGTCCTTCGGGTGGGTCCATAGCTCGTGATTGCCCGGTGACCAGAGCACCGTGCTGAACCGCTCGCGCAGCGTTCCCAGTGCCCATTCGATGTCCGTCGATATTTCCGCGACATCCCCGGCCACAAGCAGCCAGTCACTGGCGGACTCCGGGTGGAGGCCCGCCACGATTTCCCGGTTTGCCTTGAACGAGACGTGGAGATCGCTGACAGCTAGCAGTCTCCCCGTAGTGACACTTGCGTCTGACACGTACCAACCGTGACACCCGCCGATCCAGCGTCTTTCTCATTGCTTGCTTTCCGCGGATAAGGCACCCCCGCGAATATGGCAGAACAAGAGAAGTTATCCAGCGTCAGGCGCAACAGAATGCTTAGGAACAGACGGCACCGATCTGGCTGGAGGAAAGATTGGCTACCTCGGCAGAAACAGCCACCAGGACCATGACTCTAGAGGCATTCGCGGACACGTTTGTTCCGGGAGAGAAGCGTTCGCCTGACGACGCCGCGATCGCGGGTGCCGCACCCGGCCCCGGAGCGGTAGCGGCGGGCGCCATCGAACTCCTCGAGACACCCGCGACCGGCATCACGTCCAGTCTGGACGACGTCGTCGCCACTCTGAACGATCACGCGAGCAGTTACGCCACCGAGCATGACATACCTCTCGACGAGAGTGTGCCGCCGTTCGTCGGGCTCGATTACGAGCAGCGCTCGGAACTGATGCGGGAGCTGACCGCGCCCGATCATCCAGAGAAAGAATTCTGGGTCCTCACCGCGCTGTTCTGCTTCATGGCTTTCGACACCGCTGCCCATATGGACACGATCCAGGCCATAGAAAACGGCCATCCCGGCCTGACGATGATGGGTTTCGCGAAACCCGATTCCGATGGCCTATGGCGGTTCCCCGATTACAGCTACGGGCGCCAGCTCGCGCGCTCGCACCCTGATACGACACCGAACGGAGACCCGGCATGACAAGCGCGGAGCGCACCGACATCTTGGTGATCGGCAGCGGCTTCGGCGGCGCCATCACCGCTTACCACCTCGCGGCTGGTGGCGCCAAGGTAGTGGTTCTTGAGCGCGGGCCCTGGGTGCCGAGCGACGAATTCGACCAGGGCTTCGAGCTAGGCACTTCCAGCACCCGGATCTTCGACTTCACCGCGGGCGACGGAATGAGCGTGCTCGGCGGCAACTGCGTCGGCGGCGGCAGCGTGGTGTACTTCGCCACGATGCCGCGCGCACCGAGGTTCGTCTTCGAGCGCCAGGGCAGCATCGGCAGGCGGATGTGGCCGTCGGTCATCAACCGCGACGCCCTGGACCCCTGGTATGACCGGGTGGCCGAGGCGCTGCCGCTCAGCCATCAGACCTGGGATCAGGTCCCGTACCCCGGTGGCCTGTGGGCCGCCGCCTGCAACCATGCCGGCCGTACCGTTAACCTGCCCAACGTCGCGATCGACACCTCGCTGTGCACGAACTGCAACTGGATGATGGCCGGCTGCCGCTTCGACGCGAAACGGTCCCTGCTGCTGAACTACCTGCCCGCGGCGGTTTCGCACGGCGCGGAGATCAGGCCGCTGCACGAGGTGCAGAAGATTTCCAGGGACGATGACTGGTACCGGGTCCACTACAACGTGATGGACGAAGAGGACTACCGGGAAACCACGGGCAGCGGCACGATCGACGCCAAGATCGTGATCGTGGCGGCCGGCGCGGGTGCCACGCCGGTTATCCTGCAGCGCTCGGAGCCTGACCTGGGCACGATGCCGCACGGCGTCGGCCGGTACTTCTCCGGCAACGGCGAGCGGCTCAACACGGCCGTCATCGACGAGGACAAGGCGCGCGAGGTGCTCGGGCTTTCCCGCCCCGACGGCAGGGCGTACGAGGCGAACCAGATCGGCCGCGGCCCCACCGTCGTGTGCTGGGATCACCTCGACGGCTCGCTGCCCGAGCACTCCAGGTTCGCCCTCGAGCAGCTCTACTTCCCGCCCGGCCTTGGCACCATCTTGGCCCAGGCACCAGGCGTCGAGGGTAACTACGCCTGGTTCGGGCCGGAGAAGAAGGAGATGCTGCGGCACTGGAAATCGTGGCTGACCATCTTCATCTTGTCGGAGGACAACAATGAGGGAGTATTCGGCCCGCCGCCGCCCACTGGCAACTCCGTCCGTATCTCGCAGCAGATGCTGGGCCGCGGCGCACTCTCCTACGAGCCCAGCAAGGAAACGCTGCGCGGCTGGGCCGAGGCCGACGCCGAGATCAAGGACATCCTGGAACGGGACGGCCTGGCGAAGGTGCGGCCGTGGACGAACGACCTGGTAGGCGCCTACACGGTGCACCCGCTGTCGTCCTGCCGCATCGGCGACGACCCGGCCACCTCGGCGCTGGATGACCGGCACGAACTGCGCGGCCACCCGGGCATCTTCGTCACCGACGGGTCCGCGGTACCCGGTGCGCTCACCGTCAACCCGGCGCTGACCATCGCGGCGCTGGCGGAGCGCGCCATTCCCGGAATCATCAAGGCCGCGCAGGAGCGCGGCGTACAGGTCAAGTACGGCGCGCCGGCGCCGGACGGCGCGAGGAGCGCCGCCCGCGCGGTCACGCCCCTGCTCCCCAGTCTGGTGGCACGATGAAAAGCGCGATCATGGCGAACGGGCTGAAGAGGTCTCTGGCCCAGATCCGCTACGTTACCCCGGTCATGCCCGGCGCCGCCTCAGGCGTCGTGGCCAGTGTGTATACGCAGGCAGAGCACGACTTCGGCATGGTCGCGCCGCCGGTCGCCCTGCACTCGCCCGCGCCGTCGGCACTGGCCGGGTCCTGGGCGATGCTCAGGGAGACCCTCTTGGTCACCGACCAGGTCGACCGGGTGGAAAAGGAAATGGTCGCCGCCGGGGTATCGGTGGCGAACGCCTGCCCGTACTGCGTCTCGGTGCACAGCGCCGCTGCTCAGGGCGTTGACTCGAGCCTCGACGCGGCCGGCATCGCCGCCGGGAACCTGCCCAGCCCGCGGCTGCAGGAAATCTTCGAGTGGGCCAGGTCGAGCGGGCAGCGCGGGTCCATCCTGCCGCCGCCTGCTGGCAACTTCGCCGAGCTCGCCGGGGTGGCGGTGACGTTCCAGTACCTGAACCGGATGGTCACCGTGTTCCTCCCCGAGTCGCCGCTGCCGCCCATGACGCCCAAGGCGATCGGTGGCTGGGTGATGGGCATGCTGGCTTCGGCCATGACCTCAGGAAATGCGGCAGCCGGTGTCTCGCTGGAACTGCTGCCCGACGCGAAGCTGCCCGAGGAGTTCTCCTGGGCGGCCGGCGATCCCCGCATCGCGTCCGCGCTGGCGGGCGCGGCCGCGGCGGTGGAGGAAGCGGCGGCTCAGGTGGTCACGCCGGCCGTCCGCGAACTGGTCACCAGCCGGCTCAGCACCTGGGACGGGAAGCCGCAGGGAGCGAGCCGGGCCTGGGCCGACCAGGCGGTCGCCGCCCTGACCGAGGCCGACCGGCCGGCCGGCCTGCTGGCGCTGCTCACCGCTTTCGCCCCGTACCAGGTCGGCAAGGCCGACGTCGCCGCCTTCCGGTCCACCGCCAAGTCCGGTGACGAGGCGGTGATCGCCCTCACCGCCTGGGCGAGCATGGCGGCCGCCCGCACGGCCGGCTCCTGGCTGCGCGAGCAGGCCCCGGCGTAGAGCCTTTTATCAGAACAACGGCGGTGGTGCCCGGTCCGCTCTGGCCGAGCACCACCGCCGATCGCTTTGTCCCCGGCACCACTGGTGGCACACGGCACCGCTTAAGCAACGCAGCACCGCTGACGCCACACGGCACCGCTGACACCACACAGTACCGCTGATGCCACACAGCACCGCTGACGCCACACGCCCCCCAGCGGCACGCGCGAAATGGCGTCGTTGTCACAGCCGACGCCGGCCGCCGCCGGCCCTCCGGCGAATCCCTCTCAGCATCTGCACCATTTGCAACATCAGTAACGCGTCAGCGTTCTTGACCCGCCCGCAGGGCGCAACAACGCGGAACATTTATCCAACGCGGTAGAAATGGCTGCTCACAGCAAGGTTTTATACCGCGTTGGACTTAATTACCGCGTTGATCGCGCCCGCCCCCGGAAGTCGCGAACACTTTGGCCGCTATGTGTTAAATGTTCCGATTGGGCGAGGTCGCGGCGGGCCGAATACGGCAAACACGGGCGGTGTCGGCAGAAGGCCGCGCAGGCAGAAGGCCGCGCAGGCAGAAGGCCGCGCAGGCAGAAGGCCGCGCAGACAGAAGGCCGCGCAGGCAGAAGGCCGCGCAGACAGCGGTGCGCAACAGACAAAGGGGCGCAACAGACAAAGGGGCGGAACAGATGGCAGACGAGGGGTCCGGTATCGGATCGAGCCTGGACATGGTCGTGGGGG
>DASXDG010000155.1:0-6698 GCA_036490795.1 Streptosporangiaceae bacterium | reverse complement strand
TACACCAGCTCCGCGCCGGTACTGGTGGCCATCCCGGCGGTGATCGTGGTGCTCCGGCTTTACCCGCTGGCGCTGCGCGGGCTGCTGCGAGCCTTCGCGCGCAGCTCCCGCGCGCCCGCGTTCCTCGGCCTCGCCCGGGCGTCCCGGACCACGCTTACCCCGGCGCTGCCGGCGTTGGCCCTTGTCCTCGCGCTCACCGTGGCGGCCTTCGCGGGCATGGTGCGCGACGCGGTGGTCAATGGCGACATCGCGGCGTCCTGGCAGACAGCCGGCGCGGACGCGACGGTCACCCCCTCGTACACGGCGCAGAGCTTCACCATCTCGCCGGCCGCGGCCCGGGCGGTGGCCGCCGTGCCCGGCGTGACGCACGCGGCCGAGGTCGTCAACGAGTTCTGGACCACCCCGGCCGGCCACCAGGTCAACGTCCTCGCCGTGGACCCTGCCAGTTACGCCGAGCTTGTCGCCCGCACCCCGGGGTTCCCGCAGGTGCCGGCCGGGCTGCTGGTGACACCCGGCAAGGCGGGGGCGGCCCAGCCCGTCCTGGTGTCACCGCAAGCCGCGGCACTCCTAGGGGCCCCCGGCCAAGGCAGCGGCGCGGTCACGCTCAGCACCAGACAGGCGTCCCTCCGGCCGGTCCAGGTCCGGGTCGCCGGCGTGATCTCAAGCACCCCCGCGCTGCCCGGCGGCGGCGCGTTCGTGATCATGCCGCTGGCCGCGATCAAGTCCACGATCACGCCGCCGGAGCAGGTCCCCGTCAATGAGATGCTGCTAACCGGCGGGTCCATCGACCAGGCACGGCTCATCGCGGTGGTACAGCACACGATGCCGGGCGCAGTCACCAGCTTCCGTTCGGACATCCTCTCTTCACTGACCGGCGGGCCTTTGCAACACGGGGCGTTCACGCTGTTCTCGCTCGCGGTCGTGGTCGCCGCGATCCTCGGCCTCGCCGTCATGCTCCTCGAGCTGGCGCTCGGCGCCTCGGAACGGGAAGCGACGCTGGCTCGACTGGCAACCATGGGCCTGGGCGAGGGACAGCGGGCGTGGGTGGTGGCCCTTGAGGTGCTGCCCGCCGTCGTCGCGGCGGCGGTGGCCGCCTGGGCCTGCGCCGTGGCGCTTCCCCGGGTGCTCGCGCCGGACATCGACCTGTCGGTGTTCACCGGGCCGTCCGTCACGGTGAAGCTCGCGGCCGACGTGGCCTCCTTCGCGGTGCCGCTGGCCGGCCTGGCCGTGATTGCGGCCGTGGCGCTCGGCATAGAGATCAGGTCGGGACGCAGCCGTGCCGCGGCGTCCCTCCGAATAGGCGGATGAGCGGGAGAGGCCGGCCAGAATAGTCGAATGGATCTGCACCTGAATGGCAAGGTCGTGCTTATCACTGGCGGGACCGACGGGCTGGGAGCGGCACTCGCGGATCGCCTCGTCGAGGAAGGGGCCCGCGTCGCGGTCTGCGGGCGGGATTCCGGCCGGCTGGCCGCTACCGAGCAGCGGCTGCGTGACGCCGGGGGTGATGCCCTGGCGGTGCAGGCCGATGTGACTCGTCCGGATGACCTTGAACGGTTTGTTGACGCGGCCGTTGCCCGCTGGGGCCGCCTCGACGGCCTGGTGAACAACGCGGGCAAGAGCGCCGCCGGACGGATCGATCAGGTCTCCGACGATGAGTGGATCGCCGACCTCAACCTCAAGGTGCTCGCCGCCGTTCGGTGCACCCGCCTGACTGTGCCGCACCTGATCGCGGCTGGTGGGGGAGCTGTCGTCAACGTGCTGAACACAGGGGCCAAGGCCCCTGGCGCCGGGTCGTTGCCGACGGCTGCCTCCCGTGCCGCTGGCCTGGCCATCACCAAGGCTGCCTCCAGGGACCTCGGCGGGCACGGCATCCGGGTCAACGCCGTCCTCATCGGCCTGGTTGAAAGTGGCCAGTGGCGGCGGCGCGCCGCCGCGGCAGGCCAGTCGGAGGAAGAGTTGTACCGCCGGATGGCCAAGAACGCCGATATCCCGCTGGGCCGGGTTGGCCGGTCAGAAGAGTTCGCCGACCTGGTGGCTTATCTCCTGTCAGATCGCTCCTCCTACGTGACCGGCTCGGCCATCAATCTCGACGGAGGAAGCAGCCCGGTCCTCTAGCCGGCGCGGTAGCCCTCGCGTTCAAGCGTCAGCCGACGGGGAACGGCGGCTGCCACCACGACGGCGTGGTCTGTAGCTCGATGCGGTCGACCCACTTGACCCACCAGTAGCCCCGCTGCCCGGGGGCCACGAGGCGCAGCGGGAACCCGTGATCGGGCGAGAGAGGGGCACCGCCCACCCCGGTGGCGAGCAGCAGGAGATCCAGGTCGTGAATCGGGAAACGGACCCAGTAGCCAGTGACCGAGTGCACGTACACGCTTTGCGCTCCCGGTCCGCGGTGGAGCAACGTGCCAAGCGGCACGCCGGTCCAGTCCTGCTGCGAATACCAACCGGACGTGCAGTCCAGCGTGGCCCTCACCGGAGCGCCATACGGGGCCAGCTGCACCAGCGTCAGCTCTCGGCGGCCCTGCGCGTCCTTGATGGTCAGCCGCCACCGGCCCGGGTCGACGCTGGGGACCGCGTCAAGCAGCCAGCTGGTCGACGGCATCGCCTCCGGTCGAAACGAGGCCGTCTCGTACGAGCCGGTGAAGCGGCGTCTGGCCCCAGGCAGGCCTAGCACCCGGATCGCGGCCTCGCTGGCGGCGTAGAGCCCGGCCGCACCCGTTGCCAGCACGCCGGCCCGCAGCAGCGTCCGGCGCGAGAGATCGGTCCGGTGCGGCCGGATGCCCCGGGCCCAGACGTGCCACCCCACGAGCGGCACCAGCGCGAGGGCGACCGCGATATGCAGCCACAGCCCGTTCTCGCCGGCGATCGAGCGCACCAGTCCGGTGGCATAACCGAGGCCCGCGATGAGGGCGATCAGCGCCAACGCGGCCAGCAGCAGCGACACCCACCGGCTCAGGCGCGCGCGCCGCAGCCCGGCACGCGCGACCCGGGACTTCCACGGGACGAGCAGCACGACGGCCATTCCGCAGATCCCATGTCCGATGGCCACCCAGGACCCGTTCGGTGAGCCGATCGCGATCGCGGCAACCCCGGTGCCAAAAGTGAACAGCAGGACGACAAGCAGTACCTGGTTCACCTGGCGGCCGGGTGGGCGCAGCAGCCTCAGAAGCGGACTCCGGGGCGATGGGAGTTCGCCTGTACGACGGCGCATGGCCATCGTTATACCCAGCGGTCAACCTGCTCATGAGGCGCGGGTCAGGCCCGTCACCGCTGAAGACGACGCTACTTGGAGCCGCGCTGGCGGAAGCCGAAGCCGTCCGAGCGGGACCTGGTGGCGGTGAAGGTGTCGAACTCGACCGGGGCCGGGTACGGGGTCGCGGCCGTGGCAGCCGGGGTGTGGTAGTAGGTGAAGGTCATTGTGGTCTTGTCGCCGGGGAAGCGGCCTGGGTTCACGTCGAACACGCCGAGGCCCCACGGGTAGGTGGCGTTGGGGTCGGTGACCGCGGACCACGGCGCGTCCTCGGTCTCGGTCGCGGTGCCGGAGACGTTGATGGTCTCGGTCGGCTCCCCCGCGGTGCCCATGTTGTAGACGTCGTCGTGGCCCTTGGTGCCGCCGGTGCCGATCACCAGGTGGACGAGGCCATTGTCGGAGTCGACGCTGGTCTTGTTGGTGCTGACGACGTGCGGCCGCATGACGGTTCCGGAGTCGGTCCCGGCCACCAGGTAGCTGCGCTCGTAGTCGTGGTCGTGGCCGGCCAGCACGAAGTCGACCCCGTACTTGTAGAACAGCGGCATCCAGTTCTGGCGGATGCCCAGGTCGGAGCCGTCCGCGTCAGACGTGGACATGGCCGGCTGGTGCATGACGGCGACGATCCAGTCGACTGAGCGGTTGGTGGACGCCTGGCGAAGCGTCTTTTCCAGCCACTTCAGCTGCTGGCCGTCGGAGTAGCCGGTCAGGATCTGGCTGTCGCCGGTGCTCTCGCCGGGGGCGTTGAAGTAGGTGCCGGTGTCGACCTGGTAGCAGACGTCGTTGTTGTCCAGCATGACGAACAGCACCGAGCCGACCTGGAAGCTGTACCAGTTGCCTTCGAAGTCCCCGGAGCCGTTCTTCGGCAAGGTGAAGCGAGTCTGGTAGGACAGGTAGCCCTGGTCGCCATTGCCTGGCTCGTTCTCGTGGTTGCCGAGGGTCGGCATCCACGGCCGGTTCGCGGCCGACAGTTGCGTGTTGTCGAAGTACTCCTGCCAGACCTGCGGCTGGGTCATCTGGTTGGAGTTGGCGTAAGACAAGTCACCGTTGACCAGGTGCACGACCGGGTTGAAGTGCTCGATCGACGCGGCGGTGGCAGCGGCGTTGAGCGACGCCTTGGAATAGGCGGTGTCACCGCAGGCGATGTCGCCGACGCTGGTGAAGCGGAACGGCACGCGTCCCTCGGGCGCGGTGCGGAATGCGCTGGAGAGCTGTGTCTCGCCGTCGCTGACGATCTTGTAAACGTAGTCGGTGTCCGGGCGCAGGCCCTCGATCCGAGCGTGCTGGGTAATCGTCTCCATGCCGTTGTTGGAGTCGGTGTAGGTGCGGGTCTCCGCCTCGATGGAGCGGCCGAAGCCGCCGTGCGGGGTGCCGATGACCACGGTCGGCTTGGACACCGGCGCCGGGGTCACCCAGGACACGACAACCTCACTGGCCGGGTTCTCGCCGAAGGTCAGGTGGACCTGCTCAGCGGTGACCGTGTCGGCCTTGGCGGCCTGCTGCCACAGGACGGGGCCGCTGGCTATCACGAGACCGCCGGCGGTAACGCTGACACCGCCGATGAACGACCGGCGCGAGACGCCGACGCGCTCCATGCTCTCCGTCATTACTGGCCCTCCCGGGGCAATCGCAGACGAGCAAAACAAGGCGATGTTCCCAGCAGGGGAAGGCGGCAAATGAAACAAAAGGTGTACATTCCTTGAACGATTAACAGCCGTTAGAACCCGGAGGTAACAGGCGTCGCGGAGGGTCATCAGGCGGACGACCTTCGGGGGCAGCAACCCAGACTGCCCACGTGGGTTTTTCGCGTATGACCCGTTCAGGGTGAGGTGCGCTGCCGCGAGCCGCAGGATGCTTTTGCGTGATCCGCATCCGTATCCGCATCCGCGTAGGAGAGTGCCGTGACTACCAAGGCCGCGTTTTCACCCAGCGAATGGCAGCTAGTGCTCGAGGGGCCGCCCGCGGCGGGCTTGCTCATTATCACAGCGTCGCACGGAGGGACATTGCGGGAGACGATAGCGATGTCCAAGGCCTACGCCGAGGCTCGGGCCGAGCACGGCGACAGTGAGCTCCTCGACGAGATCGTGGCGGAGAAGCCGCGGATCGAGCGCGGCGGGAAGGTTCACAATCCCGAGGAGCTCAGGGATCAGTCGCTCGCCTGCCTGACGGACGTGACGGCGTTGCTGCAAGATAAGGCGACCGTTGAGGAGCGCGATGAGTACCGGCGTTTCGTGCTCACCGTGGCCAACAAGGTCGCTGCGGCCCACCGGGAGGGCGGGAAGCAGGTAAGCCCGCCGGAGGTACAAGCGATCCAGGACATTACGACGGCGCTGGGCATGGATGGTTCCTGAACCGGACGTGCGACTGCCGGTTATCGTTCGAACGCCCACGCCACCATCAGCGGGAACTCCTGGCTCCAGAACGGGTCGCCATGGGATCCGGCCCGCTCGGTCATGACGACGTCCGCGCCGGCAGCGCGCAGCGCGTCCGCCCAGCGGGTCGCGTTCCCGAGGAAGAACGGCTCCTGTGTGCCGGCGACGAGGTACGCGCGCGGCAGCGGTCCCGGCATCTCTGCGGGCGGCCGGTAACCCGCGCCGGGTGAGGCGCAGAAGACCGCGCCGTAGACGTCCGGGTGCCGTAGCCCGATGGCGAGCGCGAGCTCGCCACCCGCCGAGACACCGAGCACCGCGGTGCGCTCTGCGGGCAGCGCCACGCCGAAGCGCGACCGCACCCACCGGCGGACATCGCCCGCGAAGAACTTCTCGTGTGCCGCGAACCGCTCCGGGTCGAAGCCCGGTGAGTACTCGTGAAGCCGGAGCATCTCATCGGCCAGGCGGTGCACGCCGACGATCATCGTGGGCGGCACGTCGGCCGCCTCGAGCTTCCCGCCCCACTGCGAGGTCAGCTGACCGTCACCCGCGAACACGACCGCCTCGGGCGGACGGGGCGGAACGTACACCGTGACCTGCCGGCCACCGTCGTAGCCGAACGTCTCGGTGACGAGCTCTCCCGCGATGGAGGACATCGTTGCTCGCTCCCTCTCACCTTCTTCATCGCGGTGGATGACGTCGACCGCGCCGTGAACCGGACCGGCTTTAGGGTACGGGGCCTGGCTCGGCTGAGCCAGGCCCCGTCGCTCGCCTAACGAGGGCGGCGTTCCGGGACGAGGGCGTTCCCGGAAAACGAAGGCGGGCCGCGCACGAGGTAGCCCGCGCGCGGCCCGCCCTGGGACTTCCGTCAGATCCCGAGGTCGCTCAGGAACCTGTTGGTGTACTCAAGCGGTGACGTGCTGGAGACCGAGTTGCAGGTGGGGGACGCGTACGTGTCGTTGCAGGGCGTGTCCCGGTCGAGCGACCAGAAGTGCAGGCCGGCCAGGCCGTTGCTGGTCGCGTAGGACGTCAGCGTGTCCACGTCACCGGCAGTGAAGGTCTCGCTGGTGTTGTCGTTCAAG
>DASXDG010000154.1:0-34994 GCA_036490795.1 Streptosporangiaceae bacterium | reverse complement strand
CTCTGGGGATAAGCCTGATGGGTTTGTGGATAGCCCTGTGAGTTCTGGTACGACTGGGCCTGAGCGGGAGCGGCGCTTGACTGTGGCAGGTGAGTCTGGATCGGCTGCTGCTGCTGGATCTGCATTTGCTGCTGCATTTGCTGCTGTTGCTGCAGGTGAGCTGGTGCGGAGGGGATGCCGTGGCCGGACCCGAGGTGGTTCGGCGCGGACTGCGCGGGCGGCGAACTGGACAGTTGTGCACCGGGTAGCTGTCCATTGGGCAGCTGTGAATTAGGCAGCTGTGCATTAGGTGCCTGTGCATTAGGTGCCTGTGCATTAGGCAGCGGGCCGCCGGACAGTGGTGAGCCGGACAGTGGTGAGCCGGACAGTTGCGCGTCAGGCATGGGGGAGGGCGCGGGCGGTTGCGGCTGCTGACCGGGATCCACCGTGACGGCCAGCTGAATATCCCTGCCTAGCTGCTGCGATAGGGCCTGCGTGACCAGCGCGCGCAGCCGCGTCTCCAGCTGTTCCTTGACGAATTCGTTCGGAGTCGCGATGAGCGCCGTGTTCTCCACCAGGCCGAGGGGCCTGGTGAGCTTGAGCCAAGCCCGCTGGTGCGGCTGGATCTGCAAGTCCCCGAGTCCGTCGAGGGATCGCGCCCAGACCTCCGCAAGGTCGATGTTCGTCATCAATGCGCTCCCCTCGCATACCGGGCCGCGAGCAAGAGCTCACGATCCACAGAGCTATCCACACGTTGTGCGCGTGGTATCCCCGCTGCACACAGTGATCGTGGCAACTTTGGGGAGGATAGCTTTCCACAGCCTAAGACCCGGCAGCGGGGGACGCCCGGCAAACGACAGTGTTCCAGATGGTAGCCTGGGTGCAATCCGTGAGCCGCGCGTGGTGACACGCGTGCCCGGTACCGACCCCACCCTCAAGAAGTATCCCTGGAGTTCCCGTGAGTAAGCGCACGTTCCAGCCGAACAATCGGCGCCGCGCGAAGACGCACGGCTTCCGGCTGCGCATGCGCACCCGGGCCGGGCGTGCTGTGCTCGCCGCGCGCAGGCATAAGGGCCGCGAGAAGCTGAGCGCCTGATCCTCCCGTCCCAGTCCCGGATACGGCGGAGCACAGAGTTCAGCCTCGCCGTCCGCAGTGGTTCCAGAGCAGGTAGGCCGACCATAGTCGGCCACCTGCTAGTGGACCCGGACCGATCGGGTGATCCGCCCAAGATAGGATTTGTAGTCAGCAGGGCGGTCGGCTCAGCGGTGGTGCGAAACCGCGTGAGGCGCCGGCTTCGCGAGCTGATGCGCGGCTACCTCCAGTCGCTTCCTGGCGGTAGCCTTCTTGTGGTGCGCGCGAATCCGATGGCCGCGCGGGTGGACCAGTCAGATCTTGCCGCTGATCTGGGGCTGGTGATCAGCAAGCTGTTGCGGCGGCAGGTTGGGACAGGCGCCGGAAATGCCAGATAACGACGAGACGCGAGACGAGTCCGAGCGGCGGGTTACCGTGCCGGCTCGCCTCCTTATGCTGCCTATTTCTGGCTACCGGCGGTTTGTGAGCCCGATGCTCGGCGCACGTTGCCGGTTCGCGCCGTCGTGCAGTGAATACGCGCTCGGTGCACTGGCTGAGCATGGCGCCGCCCGGGGGTTGTGGCTTGCGACTGCTCGCATTGCCCGGTGCCATCCGTTCCATCCCGGCGGCTACGACCCGGTGCCGTCCCGGCATGTCCGGCATGTCCGGCATCCCGCCAAGGCCGCGAGGAGCTAGCACGTGAACCCGCTAACCTATCTGGACGATCTGGTCGCCCGGGCGATCATGGGGCTTCACTCGCTCCTCAGTCACCTCTTCCCGGCTGACAGCGGCTGGGCTTGGGGCCTGTCGATCGTCATCCTGGTGATGATCATCCGGCTGCTGCTTGTCCCGCTGTTCGTCAAGCAGATCCACGCCCAGCGGAAGATGGCGCAGCACCAGCCGCAGCTGCAGGAACTCCGCAAGAAATACAAGAACGACAAGCAGAAGCTCCAGGAAGAACAGATGAAGTTCTTCAAGGAGAACGGCGTCAACCCGCTCGCTGGCTGCCTGCCGATGATCCCGCAGATGATCGTGTTCATCTGCCTGTTCAGCGTGCTGCGCAAGATCGCGGACTGGACGCCGGGAACCCCGCTTGCCTACGGCCTGACCGAGAACGCGGTGGAAAGCGCGCGCAGGGCGACGATCTTCGGTGTCCATCTCGGCGACAAGCTGCTGTTCCCGCACACCCCGTCCCTCGGTGTGAGCGGCTCGATCATCATCGTCGTGTCGGTCGCGATCAGCGCGTCCACGACGTTCATGACGGTCCGGCAGACCTCCAAGCGCGGCCTGATGCAAAGCCCGGGTGTCGACCCGGACAACCCCATGGCCGCGTCGCAGAAGTACATGCAGTACATCGTCCCGTTCTTCTCGCTGACCGGTCTGTACTGGCAGTACGGCCTGGTGATCTACTGGGTGACGACGAACGTGTGGACGGTCAGTCAGCAGTTCATCATGTTCCGTAACTGGACCCCTCCGGTGCCGGTGGGAACCGGTCCCGCGCCGGCGGCTGTCGGCGGCGCGGCGGCGCGTTCGTCTTCGAGGTCCACTACGGCGACCCGGTCCGGAAGCACGAGCGCGCGCCAGGGAAGCTCCGCGACGCGGCCAGCAACCAGGACCGCGCGCCCAGCAACCGGGGCAAAGTCCGGCGGGACGGCTAAGCAGAGCGGCACAATAAGCTCGCGGGTCGCGAGCAACGGCGGGCAAAACGCCGGCACTCAGAATGGCGGGGCTCCCGACGCGCCGAACGGCACTGAAAAGCGTCGGCTGCGCCTGGGGAAGAGCAAGCCTGAGCCGGAGCCTCCCGTCGAGGACGTTCCAGCGGTGAAGGTGACACGGCAACAGCCAACAAAGCAGTCCCGTAGCAAGCGGTCAGGCAATCGGTGAGGACGGACGGTACACAGTGGGAGGGCCGATCGTGAGCCAGCAGGAGGCCGAGGCCGAGCAGGCTGGGGCTGAGGCGTCCGACGCCGATGAGCTGGAGGAGGAGTCGTCGGGCAGCGACCTTGAGCTAGAGGGCGATATCGCCGCTGACTACATCGAGGGACTGCTCGACATCGCCGACCTGGACGGTGACATCGACATGGACGTCGAGGGCGACCGGGCGATCGTGTCGGTCGTGGGCGCGACCCTTGACGAGCTGGTCGGTGAGGACGGCGAGGTTCTCGAGGCTCTGCAGGAGCTCACCCGGCTCGCGGTGCACCGGCAGACCGGCTCGCGTGCGCGGCTGATGCTGGATATCGGCGGCTACCGGGCCCGGCGGCGCGCGGAACTGGCCGAATACGGCCACACCGTGGCGGACGAGGTTGCCCGGTCTGGTGAGCCGCGCGCACTCGAGGTCATGTCACCTTTTGAGCGGAAGATCGTGCATGACGCGGTCGCCGCGGCCGGAATGCGCAGCGAGTCGGAGGGCGAAGAGCCCAACCGGCGAGTAGTCGTCTTCCCCGCCGGTGATGTCTCAGCCTGATGCTGTGACGGTACCCACGGGGGCCGCGGCGCTGTTCGGATCGGAACTCGATCGCGCGGTCGCGTACGCGGAGATTCTTGCCACCCGCGGGGTTGAGTGGGGCGTGATCGGTCCGCGCGAGGTGCCGAGGCTGTGGGATCGGCACCTGATGAACTGCGCCGTGGTCGCGGAACTGGTGGATTCCCGGTGCCGGACAATCGCGGACCTGGGGTCCGGAGCTGGCCTGCCCGGTGTGGTGCTCGCGCTTGTCCTGCCCAAGGTTCAGGTGACGCTGATCGAGCCGCTTGAGCGGCGGGCCCGTTTCCTGACCGAATGTGTCAGCGATCTGGAGCTGGCGAACGTATCGGTTTTGCGTGGTCGGGGTGAGGATGTGACCCGGCAGGTCGCGGCGGACCTGGTGACCGCTCGCGCGGTGGCTCCGCTGGAACGGCTCGCGCCGCTGGCCGCGGGACTCGCCCGGCCGCGCGGAATGATCCTCGCGATCAAGGGAAGCGGGGCCGCGGAGGAAGTTGAGAGGGCCAGGCCGGTTTTGCGACGAATCGGAGCGCGCAGCGCCGAGGTTCTGATGGTCGGGCACGGTAAGGTCAGTCCTGCGACTACAGTCGTGAGATTTTTTGCGAAGTAAGGCAGGACGGGCGTGGCGGAGTTGATGGGCCAGGCGGATGACCGGGCAGAACGTAACGGGGCTGCTGGGCTCGGCTGGCCTGACCGTGTGCTGGCCGCTCCCGTTGGAGCCGGGGTCGGATGGCCGGGCGGCAAACCAGAAGCGAGAGGCGTTCAGGTGAGCGATACAGGGTCTGTTTCACGTGGAACGAGGCCTGTAGTGGTGCCCGAAGTTCCGCCGAGTTCGGCCGACACGCCGATAGCAAGAGCTGCCGAGGCCGCCATTGTGGTGCGCGGGCTGGGGGACCGGGAGCCGTGGCCTCGCCCGTCCCGATGCCGGGTGATGACCATCGCCAACCAGAAGGGCGGGGTGGGGAAGACCACCACGGCCGTCAACCTGGCGGCGAGTCTGGCTCAGCACGGTGCCAGGGTCCTGGTTGTCGACTTGGACCCGCAGGGCAATGCCTCCACTGCTCTGGATGTCGACCACCATGCCGGTGTTCCTTCGGTGTACGACGTGCTCGTCGATGAACGTCCGCTGGCTGAGATCGTCACGCCGTCGTCGGAGATGCCGGGCCTGTTCTGTGCTCCCGCCACGATCGACCTGGCCGGCGCCGAGATCGAGCTCGTCCCCGTGGTGGCGCGTGAACTCCGGCTGGCGCGTGCGCTCAGAGCCTTCGACATGTCGCACTTGGATTACGTCCTGGTGGACTGCCCGCCGTCACTTGGCCTGCTGACCTTGAACGCTTTGGTGGCCGCCGAGGAGGTACTGCTGCCGATCCAGTGCGAGTACTACGCGCTGGAGGGCGTGCAGCAACTTCTCAACACCGCGGAACTCGTCCGGGTGAACTTCAACCCTGGGCTGCACGTTTCCACGGTGCTACTCACGATGTACGACGGCCGTACCCGGCTCGCGGCCGATGTGGCGGAGGACGTCCGCGCCCACTTCGGCACGTCGGTGCTGCGGACGATCATTCCGCGCAGTGTCCGCGTGTCGGAAGCACCGAGCCGGGGGCAGTCGGTGATTACCTATGACCCGGGGTCGAGTGGCGCGGTCGCCTACATCGAGGCGGCGCGTGAACTCGCGATGCAGTCGGCTTCGGCGAGGTAACCTCGGCGTAAGCGGCCGTGCACCAAGGTCGGCATCGTGGCGACCAGTGGGCACAGTGGCGATCAGTGGGTAAGCGAAAGATCGGGGAACGGTAAGTGGCTCAGCAGCGGCGTGGGCTAGGCAAGGGACTCGGGGCATTGATCCCGGAATCTCCGCGTGTGGTAGACGGTGAGTCGGCCCAAAGCAGCGAAGGGCCCTCGCGCCCCTACCTGCGGGCCGCCGAGACCGCCGCGGTGGACGAGGATGCCGGTGTTATCGAGGTACCTGGAGCTCATTACGAGGAGATCCCGGTTACCTCGATCTCCCCCAATCCCCGTCAGCCTCGGCGCACCTTTGACGAGGACGCGCTCGAGGAACTCGCCGATTCGATCAGGGAAGTCGGCCTGCTTCAGCCGGTGGTGGTCCGTGCCACCGGAGGCGGCCAGTACGAGCTGATCATGGGCGAGCGCAGGTGGCGTGCCTCGCAGCGCGCCGGGGTGAGCGAGATCGCGGCGATCGTGCGGGACACCCCGGATACGGATCTGCTGCGTGACGCGCTTATCGAGAACCTGCACCGCCAGCAGCTCGATCCGCTGGAAGAGGCCGCGGCCTACCAGCAGCTCTTGGACGACTTCGGCGCGACTCACGATCAGCTCGCGCGGAAGATAGGCAGGTCGAGGCCGCACATCAGCAACACGTTGCGCCTGCTGAACTTGCCGGCGGGGGTCCAGAAGCGCGTGGCCGCGGGCGTGCTGAGCGCCGGTCACGCCAGGGCCCTGCTCGGCCTGAGTGATCACGCCGCTCAGGAGCGCCTGGCGCACCGGATCGTCGCCGAAGGTCTCTCCGTACGTGCGGTCGAGGAGATCGTGTCGGTGGGTGCCGACTCGGAGAAGCAGAAGCCGCGCTCGTCGCGTCCGGGTAAGACGCCGACCGCCCCGGCCCTGGAACGCCTCGCGAACCGGCTGTCCGACATGTTCGAGACTCGGGTCAAGGTCGAGCTCGGGCGGAACAAGGGCAAGATCGTGGTGGAGTTCGCCTCCATGGACGACCTGGACCGCATCATCGACGCGATGACGACGCATGGCGACGGGGAAGACGGCTCCGAGGAGTAGTTCGGCTCTGGGCTTGCATGCCTGGAGGTGGCAGTGCGCCGATGGCGCCAACGGTTTCGTCCTGACGGACCGTTGGCGCCATCGGCATGTTGGGGAATCGAGCGAGGGCGCGCCCGCGTGCGGGGTGTCCGTTTCACGTGAAACAGTCGCGTTAGGCGGTGGCGCGGATAGCGCCCAGGAAGGCGTCCACGTCGTCCGGGGTCGTGTCGAAGGCAGCCATCCAGCGAACGACTGACGAGCGCTCGTCCCAGGTGTGGAAGACCCAGTCCCCCTGGAGCGCCTCGATATGCCGTGGGCTCAGCTGAGCGAAAACGGCATTGGCCTGGACGGGATGGACGACGGAAACCCCAGGAATGTCGCGGACACCATCAGCAAGCCGCCGGGCCATCGCGTTGGCGTGCGTGGCATTGGCTCGCCAGAGGTCATCCGTGAGCAGGGCGCAGAATTGTGCCGCCACGAAGCGCATCTTCGAAGCGAGCTGCGCCTGCTGCTTACGAAGGTAAGGCGCATCTTCCACGAGGTCCGGCCGCATCACGATGAGCGCCTCGGCACCGATGGCGCCATTCTTGGTACCGCCAAAGCTGAGCGCATCGGCGCACTCGGCGATGTCCGAGAGCTCGCAGTCCAAAGCGGCAGCGGCGTTCGCGAGGCGGGCGCCGTCGATATAGACGCGCAGGTTGCTGACCCGACAGAAATCGGAGATCTTCCGTATCTCCTCAAGCGTGTAGCAGGTGCCAAGTTCGGTCGACTGGGTCAACGCGACAACGCCGGGTTGGGCCTGGTGATCGTTGCCACGGCCTTCTAGCCACGGCGCGATGAGATCGGGCGTCAATTTGCCGTCGGGGACGGGCGTCGCCAGCAGTTTGGTGCCGAGGAGGCGCTCGGCGGAACCGCATTCGTCGGTGTGGATGTGCGCCGTGTCGGCGCAGATGACTGCCTCATGTCGATGCAAGAGAGTGCTCAGCCCGAGAATGTTCGCACCGCTGCCGTTGAATACGAAGAAGGCCTCCCCCGGCGTGCGGAAGGCCGAGCGCAGCGAGGCCGTTGCCCTGGCTGTCCAATCGTCTGACCCATAGGCGACCGCGTCGCCGACGTTGGCCTCGATGACCGCCTGAAGTATGGCCGGATGGGTCCCTGCGTGATTGTCGCTGCCGAAGCTCTTGCGGTTAGTCATATACCGAGCCTAGAGGACGGCTTACGCCGGGGATCAAGCTCATCCGGGTGGCCTCCGAGGGGCTCTTCCCCGAGTTAGACCTGGTAGTTAGTAGGTGCGATGGTCTTGGTCAGCCCGGCGGGTGTCGTCCACACCAGCACGCCCGGTTGCGGTTGCTCGAGTGTCCAGCCCTGGGTTTGCTTGACCTGGTGGTGGTGCCGGCACAGGGGTGCGAGGTCGCATTCGCAGGTGATCCCGCCGTCGTCCCATGGGGTCGTGTGGTCCTGGTCGCAGGCCGCCGCGGCGCGACCGCAGCCGGGGGCGGTGCACCGCATGTTCCTCGCCATGACCAGGTGGCGGAGTTTGCGGCTCGGCCGGTAGCCAGGCTCGGCATGCGCGTGGTCGCACGCATCCTTGGCGATCGGCCGTAGTTTCACGTGGAACATGGCGGCTAGGTCCTGGTCGCGGGCCGCGTCGGCCTGGCCAATGGCGATGATGCTGTCCAGCGTGTGCTGCCCAGGGATGCACGCGTGTGCCGCTGCGGTCCCGTCCGGACCGGTAGCGGTCAGGCACCACCGGCTGGAGGGGTGGTCACCTGCTGCTCGCAGCAGGTCCATGGTGTCGTCGTGGTCGAGCAGTCCGTACCCGGGCAGCTCGGCCGGACCGCTCGGGCGGCCGAGAGCGATATCCCATGGCACAACCAGGATCGGGTTCACCGCCCAGCCGCCCCGCCCGCCACCGCGCGCGTTCTGGCGCGCATCCTCATCCCGGTCATCGTGCGCGTCCTGGCGCGCGCCCCGGCCGGGGACGGCGCGGCCGAGCAGGAAGTCGAGCATGGCCTGCACCTGTAGCTGCCCAATCGTCCCGGGAGCGCCGGCCGCGTGCAGGTCCAGCGCCCGGGCCTCGATGTTCTGCCATGCCACCTGCCCGTCGCCGTTTGGCATCTCCCGCGCGGACAGACCCATGTTTCCCGAGTCTTCCTGCCACGCCCTGACGTAGCCGTTCCGCCGACCGCGCTCCTTCTTCCTCTTCGCGGCTTCCGGGTCCAGCTGGGCGACCTGGCGGCGGGCGTAGTCTCGCAAAGCGGCCGGGTTCTTCACCTGGCCGGCGGCGGCAAGCATCACGTCCGCCTTGGCGACATCTTCGGCGGTCAGGTCGGTGGTCTGCCCCTCGATGACCCGCACCTTGTAGGCCGACAGCTTGCCTTGGCCGAGGGCGGCGAGTGTTTGCGGCAGCCGGGTGATGACCGTTGTCGCGTGAAGCGTCTGGTCCAGCATCCGCGTCCACGACTCACCGGTCTTCCACGCCGCCTCCTCCGCTGTGGCCCGCGCACCTACGGACCCCGTGCCAGTGGCGGGGCGGCGCCGGGCGAACTCGGCCAGGGTGATCAGCTCTCCCCATGCGGTCCACGCCGCCATCCTCTGCACCGCACCGAGCACGCCGAGTACCTCCTGGTCGGTCAGCGTGCCCAGTGCCGCTCCGTCGGTCCCGGTGGCCACCGTGATCAGCCGGGCCAGCTCGGCACCTGGCGCCATCACGTCCGCCGCCCCGCCCTCCGCGAACCCGGCCGCGCGTTCACCCTCGATCGGGCGCCCATCCTGACTCGGTCGACTCGGCCGGAGTGGCCGCTTGGGTTCGGGCTTGGCTGCACCGCCGCGCACCCGTCTTGGTCGCGCTGGCTTCCCGTCGCCTGGCCGTCGGCGCCCGGTCCTTCCCCTCCCGGAAGACGAAGACGGCGAGGAGCCTCGCTCCTCGCCGTCTTTTCCTGGCCCGGGTTTACGTTCCCTACTCATCGCATCGCCCCCTGCTATTCGATGAAAGATCCTACGTGACTAGGTTAGCATCAAATAAATAGCACCTCAAGTTGATCATGATAGGATTCGTTTTAGGTCGACAAGCTGATGATACAAGAACGCCTTCAGCAGATTATGTTAACTAAGCCATCGCGGGAATGTGGTCAACGGTGTCGTCGCGGAAAGGGGCTCTGAACGACCGTCAGGACACGCGAATGGTTAGGGAGCGAACGATTATCGGGGCCGCGAGGGCCCGGCACTCGTCAGCGAGCGAACGACAATCAGGTGGCAGAGCGCTCCGCCGCCCGGGTGAGCAGTTGGAGGCAAGCGGCGCCGAACGGATAACCGCCCGCCTCGAGCGCCAGCGGAAGCGTGCTCGTCTCGGTCATCCCGGGGGCGACGTTAACTTCAAGGAACCAAGGGACACCATCGGCGTCCACGATCATGTCGGTCCGGGACAGGTCGCGCAGCCCGAGCACGGAATGGGCCGTCAGTGCCGCCGCGGCGACCGCTTCGGCAACTGGCTCGGACAAGCGAGCCGGTGTGTAGAACTCCGTCTTCCCGGCGGTGTACCTCGCCGAGTAGTCGTAGCCGTCATTCTCGACGGGCACGATCTCCACGGCGGGCAGCGCCTGCGGGCCATCGCCGAGGTCCACCACGCTGACCGCCACCTCGGCGCCGCTGACGTGACGCTCGATCAGCGCGGTGTCGCCGTAGGCGAAGCAGCCGAGCAGGGCCGCGGACAACTGCTCCGCCTCCAGCACGGAAGCCGCGCCGAGCGCCGAGCCGCCGCGGGACGGCTTCACGTACAACGGGAGGCCGAGGCGGGCGATGATCAGCGAGACGACGGCCGCGGCACCGAGGTCATGAAAGGACTCGCGGGGCAGCGTGACGGAGGCAGGCGTCGCTACTCCCGCGGCGGCCACCAGCGACTTGGCGGTCGGCTTGTCGAACGCGGCTCGGCAGGCGCTGGGCACCGAACCCACATAAGGCAGGCCGAGCAGGTCAAGTACTTCCCTGATCGAGCCGTCCTCGCCGCAGCTGCCGTGGATGGCAGGGAACACCGCGCTCGGCGGATAGGTGCCGAGCCTGGTGAGCAATGCCGAGTCCGCGTCCAGGACGATCGCGTCGACCCCGACCCTGACCAGTTCGTCGCGCACGCGCGCGCCAGAACGCAACGAAACCTCGCGTTCGGGGGACAGGCCTCCGGCGAGCACGACGACCTGGTCGAGTTCGGTCATTACCGGGCGAAGTCGGAGCGCAGACTGACTTCGCCCTCGATCACCGAGGCGAGGCGCCGGACCCCTTCACGGATCCGCTCGGGCGACGGGAACGCGTAGCAAAGCCGGGCGAACTCGGTGCCGGAGCCGTCCGCGTAGAAACCCGTTCCCGGTACGTACGCGACCCTCGCCGAAATCGCCCTCGGCAGCATGGCCTTCGAGTCGACGCCTTCGGGCATTTGCAGCCAGACGTAGAAACCGCCGGCCGGCCGCGTCCACCGGCAACCCGGCGGCATCAGCCGCTCGAGCGCGTCCAGCGTCGCATCCCTGCGTTCGCGGTACAGCTCGCGGAAGTCCTTGATCTGCTCCCGCCAGGGCTGGGTCGCCAGGTACTCGCGAACGGTCAGCTGCGAGAAGCTGGAGTGGCACAGGACGGCCGACTCCGCGGCGAGCACGAGCTTGTCCCTGATGGCAGGCGGAGCCACCGCCCAGCCCACCCGGACGCCGGCGGCGAACGTCTTGGAGAACGTGCCCAGGTACACGACGCCCTCGGCGTCGTCGGCGCGGAGCGCGCGCACGGGGTCGCCGTCGAAGCCCAGCAAGCCGTACGGGTTGTCCTCAACCACCAGCAGGCCGGCGCGCTGGCAGATGGCCAGCACCTCGGACCGGCGGGAAGCGGACAGCGTCACGCCGGCCGGATTGTGGAAATTCGGCACGGTGTAGAGGAACTTCATCGGCCTGCCGGAGGCGGCGACCCGCGCGATGGTCTCGGACAGCGCCTCGGGAATGAGCCCGTCGTCGTCCATGGGCACGTGTACCACGTTGGCCTGGTAAGCGGCGAACGCGCCGAGCGCGCCGACGTAGGACGGGGCCTCGGCGAGCACCACGTCGCCTGGGTCGAGGAAGATCCGGGACAGCAGGTCGAGCGCCTGCTGCGAGCCCACGGTCACGATTACGTGATCGGGATCGGCTTGTATGTCCTCAAGGGACATGATCTCGCAGATCCGCTCGCGCAGCCCCTCGTCACCTTGAGCGGTGCAGTACTGCAGGGCCTGGGTGCCCTGCACGGACACCAGGTCGGAAACCATCGCGCCGACCGCGTCGAGCGGCAGCGCCGCCACGTACGGGGTGCCACCAGCGAGGGACACGATCTCGGGCCGGGATGCGACTGCGAACAATGCCCGGATCTCGGAGGCAACCATGCCTCTAGCTCGCTCGGCGTACTGACCCACATAGCGGTCAATGCGCTGCGGTTGGGATCCAGATTCAGCAGTCATGGTCTCTCCCAAAACCTGGTCGACTATCATGCCAGGATAAGGGGTAGCACCCGGGTATGCGCATCGAATTAGCCGGGGAACAGGATGTCGCGCCGTATCGTCAACATTACGCTGGATAACCTCGGCGACCTGCCGTCGAAGTGCCGGAAATGCGTGTTCTGGGAACTCGGTCCGATTGGCAGGGCGCGTGCCGAGGGTTCCGCTGGCAAAGAATTGGCCGACCCGGAGCTCGAGAAAGAGTCCTGGGTGTCGTCTGTGCTGCTGGAATGGGGCAGCTGCGGCAAGATCGCGTACGTTGACGGCGTTCCTGCTGGTTACATGATGTATGCGCCGCCACAATACGTACCGCGATCAATCGCATACCCAACGAGTCCGGTCAGTGGCGACGCGGTGCTGTTCATGACCGCACATCTGCTGACTGAGTTCAGCGGCGGCGGAATCGGCCGCATGCTCGTCCAGTCGATGGCAAAGGACCTCACCAGGCGCGGCGTGAAGGCCATCGAAGCTTTCGGTGATCGCAGGTGGGAATCGCCGGCCTGCATGCTGCCTGTGGATTATCTGCTGGCGGTCGGATTCAAGACGATCCGGCCACATCACCATTACCCACGGTTGCGAATGGAACTGCGCACCATTCTCACCTGGCGGGAAGACGTCGAGGTTGCCTTGGAGCGCCTGCTGGGTTCGATGACACCAGCGGCGCCCCAGGGCATCCTGCGGCCCGTCTTAGATGAACTCGGCGAGCTCGCGGAGCAGCGCCGACTTGGGCTTGGCACCCACGATCTGCTTCACGACCTGCCCGCCTGAGAACACGTTCATGGTCGGGATGGCCATGATGCCGTACCGCTGGGAGATGGTCGGGTTCTCGTCGATGTTCAGCTTGACGACTTCGATCTTGTCGCCGTACTCGGTGGCGATCTCTTCGAGCACCGGTGCGACCATGCGGCACGGACCGCACCATTCCGCCCAGTAGTCGACGATCACGGGCTTGTCGTTCTGCAGTACGTCCGTCTCGAAGGAAGCGTCCGTCACGACCTTGGTCGCGCCCACTTAAGATCACACCCCTTAGGTTTCATTCTCTGTTTCTAACAGCCAGCAGGCCGGATTTACTATTCCTTGCTCGCCAGCCAGCGCTCGGCATCGAGTGCCGCGGCACACCCAGTACCCGCTGCCGTCACCGCCTGCCGGTAATGCCGGTCGACGACGTCGCCACAGGCGAACACGCCCTCGATCGCGGTCCTGGTGGACGGGTTGTCGACGACCAGGTAGCCGTCGGGGTCCGTCTCGAGCTGTCCGGTGAACAGGTCCGACCTCGGATCGTGACCGATCGCGATGAACACGCCGCCGACCGGGAGGACCTGCTCGGTTCCGTCCTTGGTGCTGCGCAGCCGTAGCGCGCACACACTGCCGCCGGCGCCGATCACCTCGGCCACCTCGCTGTCCCACGCCCAGCGGATCTTCGCGTTGGCGAAGGCGCGTTCCTGCATGATCTTGGAGGCGCGGAGCGTGTCGCGGCGGTGCACGACGGTGACCGAGTCCCCGAACCTGGTCAGGAACATCGCCTCTTCGAGGGCGGAGTCACCGCCGCCGATGACCGCGATGTCCTTGCCGCGGAAGAAGAACCCGTCGCAGGTGGCGCACCAGGAAACGCCATGGCCGGCATGCAGTTTCTCACCAGGGACGTCTAGCTCACGGTACTTCGACCCGGTCGCGATGATCACCGAGTGCGCCAGATACGTCTCGGTTTCGGTCCGCACCACCTTGGGTGTGGCCGCCAGGTCTACGCTCGTCACGTCGTCGGATATCAACTCCGCGCCGAAACGCTCTGCCTGCTTGCGCAGCGAGTCCATCAGATCGGGACCGAGGATGCCGTCGGGGAAGCCGGGGAAGTTCTCCACGTCGGTCGTCTGCATCAGCGCACCGCCGGCAGTGACCGACCCCTCGAAAACCAGAGGCCGCAACTGAGCGCGCGCCGCGTATAGCGCCGCCGTGTATCCCGCAGGTCCTGATCCGATGACAATGACATTCCGGATGTCGGTCACTTCGCCCTTGCCCTTCTCGCCGCACTGGCACTCCAGTGAACCGATACTAGGGCGTGGAGATTCCCGACTGCACAACGGCCGTGGCAAGTATGTCACGTTCAGTAGCCGAGCAGTGGGTTCCCGCGACAATGGCCTGGTAACCGCTGCCGTCAGAGACGAACACCACGGTGGCCGGCGCGCCGGCGTACCGGGCACTCACCACGAGGTCGACGCGCTTGCTGCCCGCCACGGTGCGTACGCACGACTTCAGCGATGCCGTCGCCTGCGTGGTACGCAGCTGCGCCCGGTCCTGGAAAAGCGCGTTCATCTGCTTCCCGAGCGTGTCCGCCTGGAAGTCCACGGTGCTGGACGCCGCGATAAGCGGCGGCTGCGCGTCCGGGCCGATGGCCTGGCCCTCATCGGCATGACCCGTCGCGAACGAACCCTCGAGCGGAGGAGACATCTCCGGAGCGGCCGCCCGCTCCGCGCCGGACGCGGCGGAGGACCCGGACTCGGCAGCGGATCCGGCCGCGACGGCCGGCCCGGAAGCAGACGAACCATCCAGATGGCTCAGCCCGAAGGCGCCCGCGGCCAGGACGGCGAGGGCCGCCACTGGCGCGAGCAGGCGCAGCGGGGAAAGCCTGGGCAGCCGGAACCGCGATCGGGCCGGTGTCACCACCGTCTGTTCTGAAGAAAGCGGGCTCTGTTCTGAAGAAAGCGGGCTCTCAGCGTCGAAAGCGGCCTGCAGGCGCGCGGCCACGGCATCAGGGACAGCGGGTAGCGGGGCGGCGGCGAGCAGGAGCGAGACCTCAGCCAGACGGTCGCTGACGGAGGCGCACTGGGCACACATCGCCAGATGCGCGGCGATCTGCTGCTCGCGGCGTCCGGTGATCGATCCGGCGCGGTATTCGGCAATGCCGTCAGCGTCGATGTGGCCGTTCATGCGTCTCCTCTCTTGGGTGAGACGCTCTCACTCGCTGTCCGGTTCCCTCGCAGATGATCAAGGTAGGGAACCAGGCGGGCACGGGAGCGCGCGCAGCGGCTTTTGACCGTTCCTGGCGATATATCCAGTATCTCCGCGGCGTCGGCGACCGAGAACCCGAGCATGTCGACCAGCACGAGGGCGGCCCGCTGTGGCGGCGGCAGCATGTGCAGGGCGGCGTCGACGTCGAGCCGGGTGGCGCTCACCCCGCCGGGATCCTCCTCGCTGGACTGCATCGCCAGCACGTCAAGGGCCTCCGCGTCACCGGTGAGCGCGGTCGGCCTGGCGGCTCGGCGGCGCAGCCGGTCCAGGCATGCGTTCACCACGATCCGGTGCAGCCAGGTGGTGACGGCCGAGTCGCCGCGGAAGTCGCCGGCCCGCCGGAACGCGGACAGCATCCCGTCCTGCAGGGCGTCAGCGGCTTCCTCCGGGTCGCCGAGCGTACGCAGGGCAACGGCCCACAGCCGGTCACGATGGCGCCTGAAGAGCTCGCCAAAGGCCTCCTTGTCACCGCCTACGTGCTGCCTGAGCAGCTCGGCGTCAGGCGTTGGTCCCGTAGAGGGTGACATGGTAGATCTCAGCTTGGTATTTGCCCGCCTGCCCGGACAGCGGCGGCAGCGAGGTAATCCAGATCAGGACGTACTGGCCGGACTGCTTGCTGGATACGGTGAACGTGGTGGCTCCGGCGCCCTTGGCCGAGTTGGCGACGTTGGTGAACGAGCTCAGTGCCGTGTCGGTGTTGCCGATTCCGATGCTCGCGGCCGCGCAGCAACTGGTGCCGAACGTGACGCTCACGTGGCTGAGCCGTACCTGCTTGCCCATGTTGATGAGCAGGCCGGTGCCGGGCTTCAGGTTCCCGAACTTGGGATACTGGTAGTAGTACTCGGTGTGCCAGTATTTGCCGGCCGTGCCGCCGAGCGCGTACTGGGCGTCCCCGGGGTCATCGGTAGATCCCTCGGGATTGAAGGCGCTCACGCTTACCGGGCTGAGCGGGGTAGCAGCCGCGGCTGCCGATGAGCCGCCGGTCGACTGCTGGTGCTGAGATGGCTGCGCGGCCGGTGTGTGGTGCAGCCCGCGGCTGATCGCCCACGCGGCCACGCCGACGGCGACGAGCACCAGCACGATGACCCCGCTGAAGATGGCACGAGCCGCCGCGGACCGCTCGTTGGCCGGATGACGGCGGCGGTAACCCTCGGCCGCCGTCATCTCCGGGTACGGATTCGTCCCGTCCTGGTACTGCGGCGCGCCCGCCGTCTCGAAACCGGAAGGAAGCGGCGGGGGCGGGGTGACCGACGATAGCGCGTCGGCGAAATCGGCCGTCGTGGTCAGCGCCGGGCCCTGCCGGTTCTCCTGCTGGAACAGCGCCCGGCAGGTCACCGAGTCGAGGTTGGCCGGCACGCCGGCGGCGACTTGCCGCGGCGTGCACGGGTCGCCGTCGGAATCGGCGGGTGCCTGCGGGAGAGCGTCGATGGCCGGCCCCGGCCAGTAGCCGGTCAGCGCGGCGTAGAGCAGCCGCCCGAGGTCGCGGGTGTCGGTGAGTTCCGGATCCTCAGCTCCGCCGATCAGGTCCGGGCCGGCCAGGGCCGCGTCGATGCCCAGTCCGGCGATCTTGACGCCGCCGCCTGTCGTCCAGTGCACGCTGGCCGGGCCCAGGCGCAGATGCGACTGCCCGTGCCGGTGCGCGGCGGCCATCGCCTGCGCCGCCTCGCTCATCAGCGTCGCTGCCCTGCGCGGGTCCAGCGGACCCTCGGCGAGCAGGTCGATCAGTGAGTCTCCGCGCACCCATTCCATGACGACGTACGCGATCTCTTCGCCGTCCTCGACGTCAAAGACTTGCGCGAAACGCGGATCGCTGAGCCTGCTCGCGGCCCTCGCCGCGGTCGCCGTCTCGTTGATCCTCGGGAATCCGGACGCGAAGGTAAGCACGGTAACCGAGCGGGCCAGCGTCTCGTCGGTAGCTTTCCAGTACGTCCAGCCAGTACCGGCGCTCATCTGGTCGACGAGCCGGTACCGCCCGGCGAGCCGGGTTCCTGGTTCGGACGTGTATGTGCTCATAGGTTGCTACCCATGCTAGTGCCGCCCGCTCTGCCCGCCGAACCTTCCGGCAATCGTCCGCATCAGGAAACCGAACTCCGCTACCCTTAGCCGCCGCGCGAACACCGCGTAAAGCAGCACAGCGCCACCGCCGCCGACCAGGGTTACCACGAGGCCGTACATCCGGCCGGGGCTGTGCAGGACGTGGGCGAGGCCGACCATGACCACGACCGCCCAGATGAGCCCGGGTATGGTCGCGAGGTGCATCCGGGTCAGCGATCGAGCCACCGACCAGCCGTCGAGGCTGCCGACCCGGCGCAGCAGCAGGACCCAGCCGACCAGCGCCCCGATCAGGTTGGCGGCGCCGAAGGCGATGGCGAGCCCGGCGACCACCTGCCTGGCCGGGAGGACTGAGTACGCGATCAGGTCGCCGACGACGCTCACGGTCATCGTGAACAGGCCGACCAGAGCCGCGGTGCGGCTGGCCTGGAACGAGTAGAAGACCCGCAGTTGCAGCTGGGTCAGCATGTACGGCACTAGGCCGAGCGAGAACAGGCCGAATACCTCGCCCACGTACCGGGCATCAGAGGCCGTCACATGACCGTGGGCGAGCAGGATCTCGAGCACCGGGGCGCCAAGCACGCCTAGGTAGATGGCGGCCGGCACGACGATCACCGAGGACAGCCTGACGCCTGTGGAAAAGTCGTTCCTGACCTGTGAATAACGGCGCACCCCGGCGTGCTCGCTCATCCTCGGCAGCAGGGCGGTGATCACCGAGATGCCGATGATCGCGTACGGGAGCTGGAAGAACTGCCAGGCATAGGAGTAGGCCGAGTAACCATAACTACGGTCGCCTGGCGCCGCCCTGTTGGCGATGATCTGCACGATCGTGTAGCCGAGGAACTGGGAGCCGACGTACGCGAACATCCAGCTCGCCATGCTCCACATCTCACCGAGCTCACCGGCACGGAATCCGAACACCGGCCGCCATCGGAAGCCGACCCGGCGCAGCGACGGGATCAGCGCCGCGGTCTGCAGCACGATGCCGGCCGTCGTGCCGAAGCCGATCAGCTGAACGCCGGACGACGAGATCGTCGTGGCCGAGGTGCCGCCGGACATGATGTACAGGCCGCCGAACACGATCACGACCAGATTGTTCACGGTCGGAGTCCACATCGGCGCCGCGAAGCTGTTCCTGGTGTTCAGCACCGCGCTGATCAGCGAGCTCATCCCGTAGAAAAAGATCTGCGGCATGAAGAAATACGCCCAGATCACGGTCACGTGACGCTGTTCGCCGGTGAACGAGCCCGCATACAAGCTCACGATCGGAGCGGCCAGCGCCGTCGCCACGACGGTGACGCCGAGCAGCGTCACCACGCCGAGCGTGAACACCCGCTGGGCGTACGCCTCGCCGTGGTCGGCGTCACGCTTGGCGGCGCGCACGAGCAGCGGCACGATCACGCTGGTGAAGACGCCGCCGAGCATCAGGTAGTAGACGGTGTTCGGCAGGTTGTTGGCGTTGTTGTAGGCGTTGCCGATGGTCGTCGTGCCGAGGGCGACGGCGAACACGATCGTGCGGACGAAACCGGTGCCACGGGAAACCACCGTGCCGACCGCCATGCCGGCACTGGACTTCATCAGGTCGCGCCGCTGACCGGTTGCCGGCGCCGGCCTGCGCAGCCGGCCGGGCGGCGGGCCGCCGCCTCCTGGCGGGCCACCCGCGGCTGGCCGGCGTGAATCGGGCCGCGGGGTGAACCTGGGTCCGGTAACGCGCCGCGTTCCAGGTGGCAGGCCGGGCGGCGGCGGCTCCGGAGTGGGTACCGGAGCGCGCGGCGGTGCCTCCTGCTGCGCCCTTACCTGATCCCAGTCAACGGTGAAGGGCATCGTGGTCTCGGCGGCGGTAGGGGCGCCACCACCGGGCATGAAACCCTCTCCGGGGGGCATCGGTGCAGGTCCGGCGGCATGCCTGCCGCGCCGAGCACCGGGCCGGGACTCAGGTGTCGTCGGCCCAGCGTCGTGCATCGGCCAGGTCATCCGGTGCCTCCGTCGGGTCTTGCGCGCTTCTCATGACGTTACCGGGTGAACCGTGCTCCTTGCCGCCGGCATGCGGAGAGGAGTTGTCCGGGTCGCGTCCGGAGTCGGCCACCGGACCGCCAGCCGGACCGCCAGCCCGGCCGCCGGAAGCGGCCAGCCGCCGCCGGCCCGACCGGAACGCGGACGACAGCAGCAGCAGGCCGATCGCGGCCGCGATGAGCAGGAGGATGGCCTGGCCGTACCGGGTTGAGTTGACGGCGAGCGAGGTGCCGGTGGTCCACGGCAGCACGGTGCCGTTCGCTGTGGTGAGGGACAAGTCGATCGTGGAGGGCCCGTGCGGGGCCGAGTGAACGGACAGTTTGACGAGCCTGACCTGCCCGGGCTGGATGATGATCAGCTTCTGGGAGGCAATCGTCATCGTGCTGGCCACACCCGCCGCCGTCTGGACGGTGGCGGTCAACTTGACCTGAATCGCCTGTTTTTCCAGTTGGTTCTCGATGGTGACGGGCAGATCACCAGAAGCCCCTGCCATCGAGATCTGACCGGGAGGCAGGATCTTGACCCTGCGCTCGGAGTTGTACAGATACTGATCCAGCCCGTCCGCCAGTGCCTCGCCCTGCGCCGCCGATGAGCCACCGCCCCGCCAGGCGGACGATTCGGTTGCCGCGAGCGCCTGCGCCAGTTGCTGTTCGTAACCAGCCGGCGGCCGGTACAGCATCGATGAGTACACGCCTAGCTGGGCATCCAGCCCGCTCACCTTGTTCAGGTAGGCACGGCTGAGTTCGCGCGCATTGACCTTGTCGGCGGCCAGCGGCTTGCGCTTGACCTCGTCCTGGCTGGTCCGCTGGCCGGTCAGGCTCTCCAGCTGAACCGGCTGCAACCACGGCGCGCTGGTCGTCTCGCGGAGCAGGCCGGCGGCCAGGGCCTGCGACGGATCCCACGTCTCGGGCGGGGAAACGACGAGCGAGCGCGGGTCGTTCGGCGCTTCGGCGGCGATCATCGCCGTCTCGGCGAGGTATCGCTGTTCGATCGCGAACTGCCCGGCCCGCGATGTAGTGCCCGCGCCTTTGAGCACATCGGTCAGCGTGTTGTCGGCCAGCAGCACGCTCATCGGGGTGCCCGCCCCGCTCGCCCACGAGGCGATCGCGTCGTCGGCGAACTCGCCGCTGGCCAGCGGCATCTCGGTGCTGTTCAGCACCACGCTCGGCATCTGCTCGGGCAGGGCGGCCAGGGCGGTCAGCACCGACTGGTCCGCGATCCCGGCCGCCGGCAGGCCGATGTTCCGCACGAACGCCTTGTTGAGTATCGGGTCGGCGACTTCCTGGGCAAGCTGGTAGGCGCTCTTGAGGTCGCCGGTCAGCCCGTGGTGGACCAGCGCGGCGATGTCGACGTTCGCGTACGGGGTCACGATCACCGACTGGCTGGTGGTCGCCGCCTGCAGCTTGGTCAGCCAGTCGCGCGCCGCGGCGCTGCCCGGCTGCGTACTCTGGCCGGTGCAATCGGCGGCCCCCACCTGGTGCCGGCTGCCCAGCGTCTGCGCGTCGGCGAGCAGTGCGGGGTCGACCGCCCAGGTCAGCTGCGCTCGCGGGTCGCTGGTACCGGCCGTGAGCAGGCCGTTGAGGCGTCCGTCAGGGGCCAGGCTGGACTCCAGGTTGTCGCTGGTCAGCCAGCCGCACGCCTGGTTATAGGGCTGATCGACAAGCGGCCAGATCCAGGCCACCTTGAGTTTGGCCACGCCGGCCGAACTGCCCGGCCAGAACGGCAGCAGTTCCCGGTCGGTGGTGAGGATGCCGCCGGACGAGCTCACCAGCTCCGCGTCGAGCCCGTAGACCCCGAACTCCGTCATCCCCGCGTCGGCAGCCGTGAACTCGATCTTCCAGCTCGCGGTCCCGCCGCGCGGGACGGTCACGGTGAAGATGAGCGGGTTGCCGTCCTGGGTCAGGCCGGGTGTGTAGCTACCGCCCGAGAAGTCGTCCATCAGTTCCCTGGCCGTGAACTGGGACTGCGTGGAGTCCAGCTCCACGCTGAGCCCGGCCAGGGATGACCCGGTGTTGTTGGTGACCGTACCGGACACCACGATCGTGCTGGCCGCGGTGGCTACCTGCGGGGTGATCGAGTCGATCGCGAGCGTGACGGGGCTTGTCCCGGCCTGGGACGCCCGCGCAGAGGCCGATGCGGGCCCCGCCTGGATCGCTGGAACGGCGACGAGGGCGGTGAGGACGGCGGACGCCGCGACCCGGAACAAGCTACGCACACCAGGAATGGTATTGCCGTTCGCGCCAGGGACGTGCTGTCGATACGCTCGATGGCCGTACCTAGGGCACTTTTGACGGGCACTTTCGGCACGAGCGGCAAGGGCAAATGAATCAGGACAGGCGGGAGGCCGCGCAGCGGCTGCTGCGTACCCAGCTGGGCAAGATTCCGGCGGCGGGTGCGCTCGGCCGCATGTTCGCCCAGGCAGGGTATGAGCTGTCGCTGGTCGGGGGTCCGGTCAGGGACGTCTTCCTCGGCACCGTCCCCGGCGACCTCGACCTGACCACCAACGCGGATCCCGGGCAGGTGCTGGCGCTGGTCGGGAACTGGGCCGACCACATCTGGACGATCGGTATCGCGTTCGGCACGGTCGGGGTGCGCAAGGGCAGCGCGATCTTCGAGATCACTACCTACCGTAGCGAGGCGTACTCGCTGAAGTCCCGTAAGCCGGACGTGGTCTACGGAACCTCGCTCGAAGAGGACCTGAGCCGTCGCGACTTCACGATCAACGCGATGGCGGCCAGGCTGCCGTCGTGCGAGTTCGTGGACCCGTTCGGCGGCCTGGACGCGCTGCGGGAGCGGGAGCTGCGCACGCCCGGTGCGCCGCAGACCTCGTTCAGCGACGATCCGCTGCGGATCCTGCGGGCGGCCAGGTTCGTCGCCAAGCTGGGGCTGCACGTGGCGCAGGACGTGCGCGACGCGATGACCGCGATGGCGGACCGGCTGGAGATCGTGTCGGCCGAGCGGATCACCGGCGAGCTCACCAAGCTGATGCTGACCCCCGACCCCGCGGCCGGTATCGACCTGCTCGTCCAGACCGGCGTCGCCGACGAGATCCTGCCCGAGGTGTCGCGGCTCCGGATGGAGGTCGACGAACACCACCGGCACAAGGACGTCTACCAGCACAGCCTGACCGTGCTGAGGCAGGCGATCGACCTGGAGCCTCGCTACGACCTGCGGAACGACCTCGTCGTCCGGCTGGCCGCGATCTTGCACGACATCGGCAAGCCGAAGACCAGGACGCCGCTGCCCGGCGGGAAGGTGGCGTTCCATCACCACGAGGTGGTCGGCGCGAAGCTCGCCAGCAAGCGCCTCACCGAGCTCCGGTTTCCGCATGAGGTCATTCGTGATGTGTCCCAGCTGGTCGAACTGCACCTGCGATTCCACGGGTACGGGGAAGGGGAGTGGACCGATTCCGCCGTCCGGCGTTACGTGCGGGACGCGGGGCCGCTGCTCACCCGGCTGCACGTACTGACCAGGGCCGACTGCACGACCCGGAACGCGCGCAAGGCCGAGCGGCTGGCCCGTGCCTACGACAGCCTGGAGCAGCGCATCGCCGACCTGCGCGAGCAGGAGGAGCTGGACCGGATCAGGCCGGACCTGGACGGCGACGAGATCATGGCGATCTTGGGGATCAAGCCCAGCCGGACCGTTGGCCAGGCGTATCAGTTCCTGCTCGAGCTCCGCATGAACGAAGGCGAGGTCGGCAAGGAGCGCGCCACTCAGGAGCTGCTTCGCTGGGCCGCCGCCGAGGGCATCACGCCGCCAGCCGGGTCATGAGGGCGGAAGACGGCCAGCCAGTACCCGAGCGCGCTGACCGCGAACCCGGCGCCCACGATGGCGACCAGCACCGGAGAGTGACCGGTGACGGACATGAACAGCACGCTCAGCGCGGCGCCGCCGGCGTAGGTGATGTTGAACGTCATGTCGTAGAACGCGAACATCCGTCCCCGGTAGGCGTCGTCGGCTTCCTGCTGCAAGATCGTGGTCGCGCAGATCGCCACGCCCTGCCCGGCTAGGCCCAGGCAGAAGCCGATCACCAGGTAGAGCGCCTGCTGGAAGGTCTCGCCGAGCACGCCGGTGACCAGCGCGCTGGCGGCGGCCAGCGCGAGGATCCAGGCCTGCTTGGAGATGCGCCTGGTCACTGGCGGGGTGACCAGGGCCGCGCAGCCGTAGCCGATCGCGGTGACGATGACCAGCACCACGAAGTGACCCTCGGCGGTGGTGACCTTCGAGGGGTAGTAGTAATTGCGGTACAGCAGGATCGACATCAAGAACAGCGCGCCGTACATCAGCCGGTAGCCGCCGGTCACTCCGAGCGCGCTGGCCACCTCGCGCCGCCGCGCCACGTAGCGCGCGCCGTCCGCCAGCCCGGCCGCGACTACACCCAGTTCGGTCCGCAGCCTGGTCGCGGACGAGACGGACGCCGGACCGAGCCGGTCGCGCGCGATCGTGACCGCGATCAGGCTGGCGATCACATAGCAGCAGCCGGTGACCAGCACGGTGCTGGCGGCGCCACGCTCGCTGTCACCGGTCACCGCGTTCAGGCCGAGTGCGAGGACACCTCCCACCGATGCCATCAGGCCGCCGAGCGTGGGTGAGACGGAGTTCGCCATCACCAGCTTGTCGTCGGCGACCACGTGCGGAAGCGCCGCCGACAGCGAAGAAAGGAAGAACCGGTTCACGCCGAGCACCAGCAGCACCGCGATGTACAGCGGCACGCCGCGGTTGCCGGCCGCCATCAGTACCGCCGTCAAGACGACGAACGCGGACCTGATCAGCGCGGAAAGCGCCAGGATCTGGCGCCGTGACCAGCGGTCGATCAGCACGCCGGCGAACGGCCCGATCAGCGAGTAAGGAAGATAGAGGACGGCGAAGGCCGCGGCGCCGGACGCCGGGTTGGGGAACGTCGACGCGTTGAAGAACACGTATGTGCCGACACCGGCGGTGAAGACGCCATCCCCGGTCTGGGAAACCAGCCGGACCGCGAACAACTGGCGGAAATCGCGCACCCCGAGGACAGCGCGCAGATCAGCGATGAACGAAGACCTGCGTCTGCCCTCGGCGGTCACGCGTACAGAATAACCGGGGGGTGGCGGGGGTGGTCCCCCGCGATGACAACTGCTTAGTGCTTAGCGATCCACTTCACCCGTGATGAACTTCTCCACCAGGTCGCGGCACACGTCGTCGCCGAACTGCTCGGGCGGCGACTTCATGAAGTAGGAGCTGGCACTGGTTAGCGGGCCGCCGATGCCCCGGTCGAGGGCGATCTTCGCGGCGCGCACGGCGTCGATGATGACGCCGGCCGAGTTCGGGGAGTCCCACACCTCGAGCTTGTACTCCAGGTTCAGCGGAACGTCGCCGAAGGCCTTGCCTTCCAGCCGGACGTAGGCGAACTTGCGGTCGTCCAGCCACGGCACGTGATCTGACGGGCCGATGTGCACGTCCGCGCGCGCCATTTCGTGCGGGATCTGCGAGGTGACGGCCTGCGTCTTGGAGATCTTCTTGGACTTGAGCCTGGTGCGCTCCAGCATGTTCATGAAGTCCATGTTTCCGCCGAAGTTGAGCTGGTACGTGCGCAGCAGCTCCACCCCGCGGTCCTCGAACAGCTTGGCCAGCACGCGGTGCGTGATCGTGGCGCCGACCTGGGACTTGATGTCGTCACCGACGATCGGCACGCCGGCCTCGGTGAACTTCGCGGCCCACGTCGGGTCGGAGGCGATGAACACGGGCAGCGCGTTGACGAACCCCACGTGCGCGTCGATGGCGCACTGGGCGTAGAAGCGGTCCGCCTGCTCCGAGCCGACCGGCAGGTACGAGACGAGGACATCGACCCTGGCCTCGCGCAGTACCTGGGTCACGTTCGCGACCGGGTCGTCCGACTCGGTGATGATCTCCCGGTAGTACTCGCCCAGCCCGTCGAGCGTCGGGCCGCGCATGACCGTAATACCGGTCGGCGGCACCTCGGCGAACTTGATCGTGTTGTTCTCGCTGGCGTTGATGGCGTCCGCTACGTCGCAGCCGACCTTCTTGGCGTCTACGTCGAACGCGGCCACGACCTCCACATCGCTGATGTGGTACGGACCGAATCGGACGTGCATCAGGCCGGGAACCCTGGTGTCGTCAGCGGCGTCCTGGTAATATTCCAGTCCCTGCACAAGCGAGCTCGCGCAGTTGCCCACCCCCACGATGGCGATGCGCACCTTACCCATCAGGATGACTCCTCTATATCGGATGATGTGTCGTTCGCACTCCGGCGTTCCGAGGCGATGAGCTCGTTCAGCCAGCGGACTTCCCGCTCCACAGACTCCAGGCCATGTCTGTGCAATTCCAGGGTGTAACTGTCTACGCGCTCCCTGGTTCGCGTGAACGCGGCCCTGATCGCTTCCGTACGTTCCTCCAGCCGGCTGCGCCGGCCTTCGAGAATGCGGAGCCGCACATCGGCGCGCGTCTGCCCGAAGAAGGCGAAGTGCACGCCGAAACCATCGTCGTCCCAAGCCGCGGGGCCGCCCTCGCTGAGCAGATCCTGCAGCTTCTCCTTACCTTCCGTGGTAAGCCGGTAGACGATTCGTGATCGCCGGGGCTTGCCCGAGGAGTCCTGCTCCTCGTGCTCCTCAGCGATCAGGCCCTCCGCGAGCAGATCCTTCAGGCACGGGTACAGCGACCCGAAGGAAAGCGCGCGGAAAGCTCCGAGCACCGAACTGAGCTGCTTACGCAGCTCATAGCCGTGCATTGGCGCCCGGTGCAGTAGCCCGAGAAGCGCGAGCTCCAGCACGCCGGAGCGGTTACGCCCCACATTTCCCCCCGTCCGGTTCTATCGTCGCCTGTACTATGCCAGCGGGATACCTCGGGCCGATATTCCCGCTCGATGTATCGCAGCGATATATGCGGGACGCTATACGCTAGCCTGCATGTCGTCAAGGCGCTCGGTGGTGGATTACGGCCTCGCTCGTCGGGCGACGCTGGCCTCCGTCCTTTCCGGCCGCACGACTGTCACCGATGTATGTGACGCTCATCCCTATCTGCTGCGGGCGGCGAAGTATCACGGCGAGCCCACCGCGACTCCCTGCCCGATCTGCAGGAAGTCCCTGCTCACCCACGTGACCTACGTGTACGGAGCCGAGCTCGGGCAGTACGAGGGGCGAGTCAAGCAGACCCGCGAACTGGATGAGATGGCCGCCGAATACGGCGAATTCCGGGTCTACGTTGTCGAAGTCTGTCAGAGTTGCGGGTGGAACCACCTCGCCTCGTCATACGTTCTCGGGACTGGCGAGCCTGCGGTACGGCGCGGACGTCGTGCGCGGACTAGCCAGTAAACGTGATCAAGGGAAGGTAACGTGTGAGGCTGGCGGGTTCTAGCCGCGCGCTGGGAACCGTCACCGGAATGAGGCCGGAACCCGGGCACCATGGCCTCCTAGCCACCAGCGAGGACGCGTGACCAGCAGAGCTGATGACTATGGCGTACGTCACGACGACGATGACGATCGCCGTCGTGCCGCCAGAGACGACTACGACCTCGGCTACGCCGACAGCGGGTGGGACACCCAGGGGTTCCGCACCCCTCCCGGTGGATCGCGCGCCCATGGTCGCGATGACATCGGCGTCCCGTACGACCCGTACGCGACCCAGTCCACGGGCGCGCCGGGGACCCGCCAGCTCCAGCGCGAGACCGTTCCGCCGCTGCGCCGCGGCGGGCCAGGCGGCCCTGACGGGCCGGATGGCCCCGGGGGACCACCTGGGGGACCGGGCGGACCCGGGGGACCGGGCGGTCCTGGCGGACCGCGGCGCCCGCACGGCAGGCGTGCCGACCGGGTCAAGGTCAAGGGCAGCTGGTGGCGGCACTGGACCATCAAGAAGGCCATCGGCGTTGCGCTCGCCGTCTGCTGCGGCTTCGTCGTGCTCGGCGTGGCCGTGGTCGTCATCGCCTACAACCAGACCCCGATCCCGACCGGCATCGCGGCCTCTGCCACCGACCAGCAGTCCGTCGTGACCTATCCGAACGGCCAGGTCATCGGCACGTTCGGCCTCACCCACCGGCAGACGATCACTTACGCCCAGCTCACCTCGGATCCGCACAACTACGTGGTCAACGCCGTGCTCTCGGCCGAGGACAGGCACTTCTTCACCGAGGGCGGCGTTTCCCCCACGGGCATCTTGCGCGCGGCGTATGAGGACGTCACCGGCGGCGACGGCTCGCTCCAGGGCGGCTCTACGATCACCCAGGAGTTCGTCCGTCACTACTACGAGGGCATCGGCACCCAGCAGACCGCCAGCCGGAAGATGAAAGAGATCTTCGTGGCGATCAAGCTCAGCCGGACCATGTCCAAGCAGTGGATCCTCACCCAGTACCTGAACACGATCTACCTTGGCCAGGGTTCGTACGGGATCGACGCCGCCGCCGAGACGTACTTCGGCAAGCCGGTGTGGCAGATGAACGCCGCGCAGGCCGCCGTGCTGGCCGCGATCATCCAGCAGCCGAGCACATACCCGCTGCCCGAGTACCACACGCAGCTGGTAGCCCGCTGGCACTACGTGCTCAACGGCATGGTGTCGATGGGCGTCCTGACCCAGGCGCAAGTGAACGGCATGACGTTCCCGTCCATGAACTACTCGCCGCCGCGGAGCACCGGCTCGGACCCGTGGGACGCCTACGTCATGGACGAGGTGCAGAACGAGCTCGAGTCCCAGTACGGCTACACCGAGGAGCAGGTCGACAACGACGGGCTGAAGGTCGTCACGACGGTCAACCGCTCGCTGATGAAGCAGCTGTACGCCGCGGTCGACCAGAACGTCACCCAGATGGACGCCGACGGCAAATACAGCGACGCGCCCGGCACGGAGTTCGAGTCCTACATGCACGTCGGCGCCGTCCTCGAGAACCCGGCTACCGGCGCGATCGAGGCGATGTACCCAGGGCCGGGGCAGAACATGGCCAAGAACAAGTGCATCAAGTACGACTGCGACATGAACACCACGCTCAGCCGCGAGCAGGTCGGTTCGTCGTTCAAGCCGTATGTGCTCGCCACCGCTATCCAGGAGGGCATGAACGCGCAGACCAGCCTCCTCAACGGGTTCAGTCCGCTGTGGGTCACGCCGGACACCTCGCCGATGGTTCCCTCGTCGAACACCCAGCAGGGGGCGGCGCCCGAGGCGTACAAGGTAACCAACGACAGCGACGGCAACTACGGCGGCATCAACTCGCAGCTCGCGATGGCACTGTCGGTGAACAGCGCGTACACCGACCTCGCGCACCGGGTGACCACCGAGAACATCATCGCGATGGCGCAGACGCTGGGTGTGAACACCAAGGATGCGGGCGCGCCCAACTACGGGTCCGGTCTGGCTGGTTACAAGGGCCAGGTCGGTATGGCGCTCGGTATCGCCTCGCTGACCGTCACCGAGCAGGCCACGATGCTGGCCGCGATCGACAACGGCGGCACGTACCACTCCGCGCACATCGTCGAGAAGGTCCTTGTCCCCACCCAGGGCGGCGGCGTGCAGACACTCCCCGCCAAGGTCGTCGTGCACCCGGTGTTCAGCCAGAATCCGACGCTGAACCAGGAGGAAGACTCGCAGCTCCAGTGGGCGATGTCCAAGGACGACACCTCTTACGGCACCGCGCCGAACGCCAACCTGGGAACCGGCCAGGAGATCATCGCCAAGACCGGTACCACGAACACCGCCCAGTCCGCGTTCTTCATCGGCGCGATCCCCAACTACGCGCTGGCGGTCGGCATGTTCACCAACGAGCAGAATGGTGACGTCAACAGCGAGACGCTGAACAACCTCGGCGCCTTGGCCGACCAGGAAGGCGGCTACGGCGGTACCTGGCCGGCCGACATCTGGCACACGTTCGGCGTGGGCGTGTTCAACCCGCTGGGCATCGAGACGTTCCCGGCGCCGGTCTTCACCGGTCAGAAGTGGAACGAGCTGTCCGCGTCGGAGCAGGCCTCGCTGCACAAGAAGGCCAAGCCGAAGAAGAAGCAACCGGCGTCCACCGCTACCACGGCGCCGCCCAGCACGCCGGGCGCGCTCCCCACTCCGACGCAGATCTGCCCGCCAGGGCAGTTCACCTGCCCCTCGGCCACGCCCCCGTCCAACGGGATCGACCAGACGCCGACTCCCACCCCGACCACGACCGGGTTCGGATTCGGCGGACTGGTCACGCCGGGCGCGGGCCGCGGATCGGCCGGAGCGTCCGCCGGGGCCGCTGTGGCGGGCTCGGCGGTGGCGCTGCCGCTTGCCCTGTTCTGGGTCCGCAAGCGAGGCCGGCGCGGGCGCAGACGGAGCTAGCGGTTAGATGAGAAGCGTGGAAGACGCTCCTGCCTCCAGCGGACGGGAGCGGCGTGCCCGTGCGGGCCTGCTCGTCCCGCTAGGCAGCTCCGCGGTCGTCGCGTCCTGCGCCATCTTGAGCATGGTGCTCGGCTACTCGGACAAGCTGCCCTGCCGGTTCGGGGCCTGGAACTCGCAGTACGAGTACACCAAGCAGTTCCAGGACTTCTGCTACTCCGACATCTATCCGCTCTATTACAACGAGCACCTGGCCAACGGGCAGGTCCCCTACACCGGTCACGCGGTGGAATACCCGGTGCTGACCGGGTGGACCATGCAGGTCGCCGCGTGGCTGGTGCACACGTTGCCCACGCTGGAGCGGGGTACGCGGTTCTTCGATATCACGTGCGTCCTGCTCGCACTCTGCGGGATCGCCGGCATCATGGCGACCGCGTACGCGGCCGGTCCCGGCCGCCGCTGGCAGGGCCTCATGGTGGCGTTCTCGCCCGCGTTGATTCTTTCCGCGTTCATCAACTGGGACCTGCTCGCGATGGCGCTCGGCATGCTGGGCATCGCCGCGTGGGCGGCCCGGCGATGCGCGCTGGCAGGGGTGCTGCTCGGCCTGGCCGTGGCCGCCAAGTTCTATCCGCTGGTGATCTTCGCCCCGCTGCTGCTCCTGGCGTTGCGCACCGGCCAGCTCCGCGCGTTCGCCAGGACGCTGGCCGCCGGGGTCGCCGCCTGGCTGGTGGTGAACGTCCCGGTGATGATCGTCGCCTACGGCGGATGGAGCTGGTTCTACGTCTTCAGCAAGGAGCGCGGCGCCGACTGGGGCTCGATCTGGTACTACTTCGAGCACCTGAACGTCCCGATCCTCGGTGACTCCCAGCTCGGCATGCTGAACTTCATGTCGGGCGCGTTCTTCGTGCTTGGCCTGGCGGCGATCGCGTGGCTCGCCCTGGCCGCGCCGCGCCGTCCCCGGCTGCCGCAGCTGTGTTTCCTGGTGCTCGCCGCCTTCCTCATCACGAACAAGGTCTGGTCACCGCAGTACGTGGTGTGGCTGGTCCCGCTCGCCGTGCTGGCCAGGCCCCGGCTGTGGCCCTACGCGCTGTGGCAGCTCGCCGAGATCGGCTACTTCCTCGGCATCTGGGGCTACCTGATCTTTGTCGCCGACCAGGACGGAAGCGCCTTCCCCGGATACCAGGGACTCAGCTCCGGCTGGTATTTCACGCTGCTCCTGCTGAGGCTGATCACCGTGCTGGTCATGTCCGGCTACATCGTGCGCGACATTCTTCGGCCAGAACGAGACGTGGTGCGTCTCGACGGTACTGACGATCCGGCCGGGGGGATCTTCGACGGCGCCCCCGACCGGTTCGTGCTCAGCTTTCCCCGGCGTCCAGCTGAGCTTTCAGCCACCTGACGTCACCGGTGGCGTCCGGCGTCTCGCAGATGACCGGTGCGCCGGCCGCGCGGATCACGCCGAGCAGCAGCGCGGGATCGATCGTGCCCTGGGTGAGGTTGGCGTGCCGGTCCTGACCCGAGTCGAACGCGTCGCGCGAGTTATTGCAGTGCACGAGGTCGATCCGGCCGGTAATGGCCTTGATCCTGTCCACGGCGCCGGACAGGTCGATGCCCGCCGAGTTCGCGTGGCAGGTGTCCAGGCAGAAGCCGACGTTGTCCAGCCCGCCGACCGCTTCCCACAGCCTGCCGATCATGTCCAGCGACCTGGCCATGGCTCCGTCCCCGCCGGCCGTGTTCTCGATCAGCAGCGGGATCGGCCGGTCGATCTGCTCGGCCGCCTTGGCCCAGTTGAGCAGGCCGTCCTGCGGGTCGTCCTTGGCGGTGACGTGCCCGCCGTGCACGATGAGCGCCTTCGCGCCGATCGACGCCGCGGCCTTGAGCTGCTGCTTGATGATGGTGCGGCTCGGATGCCTGATCCGGTTGTTGGTGCTGGCCAGGTTCACCGGATAGGGAGAGTGAATGTAAACCTCGATGCCCGCGTCCGCCCAGGCCTGCTTGATGGCAGCCGGATCCCCGGCGATGACCGGCGCCTTCCAGTCCTGCGGGTCGCCAAGGAAGAACTGGGCGGCCCCGGCCCCGGCGGCGGTTGCCTCGGCCAGCGGGTTATCAATGTGGCTGTGTAGCCCAATACGGGGGGCTCCGGTGCGCGGCATGCATACGAGCCTAGCCCGGCCTGTCGCTAGCCGGTGAACCCTCCATGGGCGAGGCCGATGGCCAGTCCGACGAACCCGGCGATGATCCCGGTCACGATCAGCACCCGCTGTTCCCTGGTGGACGACACCATCTGCGCGTAGAGCCCGACCAGCAGTGCGTACAGCCCGGTCAGCGTCGCGATGACGTGCTCGGCCGTCGGCGCGGCCGACGCGTTGCGCACGACCATGCCCAGCACGAAGGACACCAGGCCGAGCAGCAGAATGGACACGACAATGATGTTCTCGACCGGGTGGGCCCGGCCGTCGGAGTTAAGGCCCTGCTTGATGAACCGGGGCATGACCATGGCCACCTCCAGGCGCCAGCTCTAGCCAATCACTGACAACGCCATGGTCGCACCAACACCCGCAGCGCGCCAGATCCCAATCGCCCGGCCGCTTGCCCGGTGCCTCTGGACCACGCACTTCCTGGGGCAATTGCGACCGAAGTTATTATTGATGCTGGCGTGAGAATGGAGCGGGCGGCCAGCGCCGATATAATTCCGGTAGGTCCGGCCCCGGGGCGCGGGCGCGTTCCGTTACCAGGGCGGCCCTGGGTGTTGGTATGCTTGCGGCGCTGCGGACTAGCCGGTACCTGGCCGGCCATGTGGACCGCGACACCTCCTGCCACGGAAAGACCGTGGCCGCATCAGTCCAGAGGAGGGCTCAGGACGCCCATGCGCCATTACGAGATAATGATCATCCTCGAACCCAGTCTTGAGGAGCGCACCGTCCAGCCGTCACTAGACCAGTTCCTGACGGTCGTGACCGGCGGCGGTGGCAAGGTTGACAAGGTGGACATCTGGGGACGGCGCCGCCTTTCCTATCAGATCGAGAAGAAGTCCGAAGGCATCTACGCGGTCGTTGACCTGACCGCGGAGCCGGCCACGGTGAGCGAGCTGGACCGTCAGCTCAACCTTAACGAGGCCATCCTGCGTACGAAGGTCATGCGACCCGAACACCACTAGCGACCCGGGAGTACCCCGATGGCAGCAGGCGACACCCAGATCACCGTCGTGGGCAACCTCGTCGACGATCCGGAACTTCGATTCACTCCGGCCGGACAGCCGGTGGCGCGATTCCGTATCGCGTCCACGCCCCGGTTTCTCGACAAGAGCACCAATGAGTGGAAGGACGGCGACAGCCTCTTCCTGACCTGCAACGTTTGGCGGCAGGCGGCGGAGAATGTGGCCGAGAGCCTGCAGCGCGGAATGCGCGTCATGGTCCACGGACGGCTGCGTCAGCGGTCGTACGAGACCAAGGAAGGCGAGAAGCGCACGGTCTACGAAGTCGAGGTCGACGACTGCGGTCCGTCGTTGCTGCGGGCTTCCGCCAAGGTGAACAAGGTAGCTCGCTCCGGCGGCCCCGGCGGTAACAGCGGCGGCGGCGGTGGCGGCGGCTTCAGCGGCGGCGGTGGCGGTGGCGGCGGCCGGTCTTCCGGTGGCGGCCAGGACGCCGACCCGTGGGCCAGCGACAGCGGCGGCGGCGCCGGGTACTCCGACGAGCCACCATTCTAGGGTCCTCGCTAGTTAATCCATAAGAACCGACCATCCCCGCTGCGAGCGGGGCTCTGCTGAGGAGCACCACGATGGCCAAGCCACCACTACGCAAGCCAAAGAAGAAGGTTTGCTCGTTCTGCCAGGAGAAGTCCGTCTATGTCGACTACAAGGACACGGGCTTGCTCCGCAAGTACATCTCTGACCGCGGGAAGATCCGCGCCAGGCGCGTGACGGGCAACTGCACCCGGCACCAGCGGGACGTCGCCACGGCGATCAAGAACGCCCGCGAAATGGCGCTGCTTCCGTACACGAGCACCGCGCGCTAGGGGGTCAGAGAACTATGAGTCGCACACCGATGAAGCTCATCCTCACTCAGGAGGTGAGCGGGCTCGGCGCCCCCGGTGACGTCGTTGACGTCGCCGCCGGCTACGGCCGCAACTACCTGGTCCCTCGTGGCTTCGCCATGCGGTGGACGCGGGGCGCGGAGAAGCAGATCGACCTGATCAAGCGCGCCCGGGCCGCCAGGGAGATCCGCAGTCTCGAGGACGCGCAGATCGTCGCCGGACAGCTCCGCGGCCTGAGGGTGCGGATGCGCCGTCGCGCGGGCACCAGCGGCAGGCTGTTCGGTTCGGTCGGCTCCGCGGACATCGCGGCTGCCGTCCGCGAGGCCGGCGGTCCCGAGCTGGACCGGCGCAAGATCGAGGTCCGCGACCCGATCAAGACGGTCGGCACGCACCAGGTGCGGGTCCGCCTGCACTCCGAGGTCAGCGCGCCCGTCGACATCGAGATCAACGCGAGCTAGAGCGAAGACGTTTCCGCGGGAACACGAGCACGTGTTCCCGCGGAAACGTTCTTGCCTCTGCTCAGCAGCCGCTGGCGTACTTGGACGCTACCTTCGCCAGCTCGGGGTCCACTTCCCCCACCATCGCCCACACGGCGGCGACCTGTCCCTCTAGGTCGTGCGCGCCGGCGTGCTTGCGCATCGCGTCGAGCTGCTCGATGGCATCGGTGACGCTCTTCAGCGCGATTTCCCCAGTCGAATACACCGTCGAAGCGTATCAGGCCGGCGGTGCGCGCGAGCATGCTTTCGCCGGCGAGTTATCCACAGAATGGCCACACCGCGCTGTGGATACCGACTGTGGATTGCGCAGCGGAAAAATGCTCGGAAGTTTTTCTCCCACACATGGGGTGGATACTGTTTTCCCAGGTGAGAAGGGCGTGCGGGCCGCTAGACGCAACTGATCCACAGCGGTTTCCCCAGCCTGCGCACAACCTTGACGGCGTGTCTGCACATCTTGTCCACAGAGTCATCCACCGGTGCGGTTGGTAGCCGGCGCGGCGAGCCGCCAAAATGTCAGAGCCATCGGCTAGAACGTTGTTGAGCGAATGCGGCCGTAGCGAATGCAGGGTCGTTCGGGCCGTGTTCACGCAGTTGGGGGAGGTGGGGTTGTTGAGCATCGCCGAGATCGCTCCGCAAGGCGGAGACTTCGAACGGACGCCGCCGCATGACGTGCAGGCGGAGCAGTGCGCCCTTGGCGGCATGCTGCTGTCGAAGGACGCCATCTCGGACGTGATCGAGGTGATCCGGCCCACCGACTACTACCGGCCCGCGCACCAGTTGATCCACGAGGCCATCCTCGACCTGTACGGCCGCGGCGAGCCGGCCGACGCGATCACGGTCGCGAACGAGCTGACCAGGCGCGGCGAGATCGGCCGGGTCGGCGGCGGGCCGTACCTGCACACGCTGATCGCCACCGTGCCCACCGCCGCCAACGCCGGATACTACGCGCGCATCGTGCGGGAGCGGGCGATCCTGCGCCGCCTGGTCGAGGCGGGCACGCGCATCGTGCAGTTCGGCTACGCGGGGGACTCCGACGCGGACGAGCTTGTCGACCGGGCCCAGGCCGAGGTCTATGCCGTCACTGACCGGCGGACCAGCGAGGACTATCACTCGCTGTCGGAGATCATGCCCGGTGCCCTCGACGAGATCGAGGCGATCGGCAGCCGCGGCGGCGTGCTCACCGGAGTCCCCACCGGCTTCTCCGACCTGGACGCCCTGACAAACGGCCTGCATCCGGGACAAATGATAGTAATAGCCGCAAGACCGGCTGTGGGCAAGGCGCTGGCCCTAAATACACCGCTCCCCACGCCG
>DASXDG010000153.1:0-34967 GCA_036490795.1 Streptosporangiaceae bacterium | reverse complement strand
GAGCCCCCTCAGGTGGGGTCTCGTGGACCGCGAAGCTCCTTTTAGTTCACCGTCCCGGCCACCGGCGCTCGGCGGTCACGGGGCGCGTATCAGCACGGAGGATCTTTCCAACGCGGGAGAAAAGGCTGCTCACAGCATGGTTTTCTACCGCGTTGGACTTTTCTTCCGCGTTGATGGCGCGGTGGGAGGGATTCGGGCATGACTGCGCCTGGTGTTCTGAGAACCGGAACGCCACGCGCTATGCCGCGCCGCCGGCGCGTCCGGGGGTTGCCAGGGGTGCTGCCGCGTCTGGTGTTACCGCTGGGATCCCGGCAGGCGGCGGGGCGGTGACGCTTAGCAGAGGTGGCGGGTGATCTCCGCGGCGGCGGATTCGCCGTAGACGGAGGCGAGACGGTCGGCCACGGCCGCGGGCTTGAGCACGTATTCCTGCGTGCCGACGGTCTCCAGGGCGTGCACGGCCAGCACGTTGCCGAGCTGGGCGGCCCGCTCAAAGGACAGGCCCCAGGCGACCGCGGCCAGGAAGCCGGAGCGGAACGCGTCGCCGGCACCGGTCGGCTCGGCCATCGTGGCGTCCGGAATGCCGGGCACGTGGATCGGCTCCTCGCCCACCCGCTCCACCCGGGCGCCGTCGGCGCCCAGCGTGGTCACCCTGACACCCACGTTCGCCAGCACGTCGGCGGGGGTCCAGCCGGTCTTCTGCTCGAGCAGCGCGGCCTCGTACTCGTTGGTGAACAGGTACGCCGCGCCATCCACCAGCTCGTGCACCTGCGGTCCGTCGAACCTGGCCAGCTGCCAGGCCGGGTCGGCGGCGAACGGGATGCCGAGCGCCCGGCACTGGGCGGAGAAGTGGAGCACGGCCTCGGGACTGGTCGGACCGATCATCACGAGGTCGAACGGCCCGTACGCGTCCGCCAGCGGCGCCAGCTCGATGCCGGCGTCCTCGGCCATCGCGCCGGAGTAGAACGAGCCGATCTGGTCACCCGCGACATCGGTTGTCGCCACGAACCTGGCGGTGTGATACCGCTCCGACTCACGGACCCCCGCGGTATCCACGCCGTGCCGGTCCAGCCAGCCGCGGTACTCGGTGAAATCGGGGCCCACGCTGCCCACGAGCAGCGGGTGAAGACCCAGGCAGCCAAGTCCGAACGCCACGTTAGCCGCCGTACCGCCGCGCCTGATCTCCAGGTCGTCGACGAGGAACGACAACGCGACCTTGTCCAGCTTGTCGCTAACGAGCTGTTCGTGGAACCTGCCAGGGAATGTCATCAGGTGATCGGTAGCGATCGACCCGGTAACGGCAATACGCACGGCTCAGTGGAAGGAATCGCCGCAGGCGCAAGAACCCGACGCGTTCGGGTTGTCGATCGTGAAGCCCTGCTTCTCGATCGTGTCGACGAAGTCGATGGTGGCGCCCATCAGGTAGGGGGCGCTCATCTTGTCGGTCACCACCCGGACTCCGCTGAAGTCGGCGACGATGTCGCCATCGATGTCGCGCTCATCGAAGTACAGCTGGTAGCGCAGCCCGGAGCAGCCACCCGGCTGCACCGCGATCCGCAGCTTGAGGTCGTCGCGACCCTCCTGGGCAAGCAGGTTGCTCACCTTGGTGGCAGCACCCTCGGTGAGGTTGACACCCTGCGCGGTCTCCTGCTGAACAGTCACGTTTAGCTCCTTGGTCTGCGGCTCGCTACTACAAAGGCCACCGGTTTCAACGATATGCGCTGGCCGGGCATTCCTAAAGGCCGGGGGCACCCCAGATGGGGAACCAGCGGGCCAGGTCGGGCTCGAACTTCAGGTCATCCCCTATCGTGCCCTTGGCCTGCAGCTCCAGGGCGTTATCGCGCCTTTCGCCGGTCAGCGGGGCGAACGGGTAGAAGGTGCCCCGTTTGTACAGGTACACCAAGGCCAGCCGCCGCTCCTGGTCGTCACGGAACGCGACCATCGTGCACAGCAACTGCGGCCCGAACCCGTTGTCGACCAGTGACGAGTTCACCGCGTGCAGGTCGGTGACCAGGGAACCCAGGTCATCGGACATGCGCGAGCTGACCAGCCAGGTGAACCCGTAGTCGTCCTTGCTCACCTCGACCGGCAGCCCGCCCTCGGCGCTGGAACTGGAATTAAGCAGGTCACGGACGTCGTTCTCGACGTCGGTGAACGACCTGCCCTCCACCGGCCGGAAGCACACCGAGCCGGAACCGGTCGGCTTGAAACCGGCCCCGGCCTCGAGTGTGATGGCCGCGTTGGGCAGCGCGAACAGGTCGTCGAGCTTGGGCTGTACCGGCTTGGTACGGCCCAGGAGACTGTCTAGGAAGCCCATCTGCTACCTCTGACTGAGCTGGCGCTGCACCTTGTCGAGCTCTTCCAGGCGGCGCTCCAGGCTCGGGTGGGTGGAGAATAGCTTGGACAGGCTGGCACCGGCGCTGTTCAGCGCCATCGCGGGGGCGAAGTAAAAGGCGTTCAGCGGCTCGGCGGCACGCAGGTCCCTGGTCGGGATCCGTGCCATATCGCCGCTGACCTTGACCAGCGCGCTCTTCAGCGCGCTCGGCTGGCCGGTGAGCAGTGCGCCGCTACGGTCGGCGGCGAGTTCGCGGTACCTGGACAGCAGCCGGATCAGCAGGAAGCTGACCGCGTAGACGACGACGCTGACCGCCATGATGGCGAACATCATCAGCGCCGCGTTCTGGTTGTTGTTGTTGCGACGGCCGCCGCCGAATAGCTCGGAGTAGAACGCCATCCGGACCATCAGGCCGGCCACGATGGCCAGGAACGAGGCGATGGTCATCACCTGGACGTCCTTGTGCGCGACGTGCGACATCTCGTGCGCGAGCACGCCCTCGAGCTCGTCGTTCTCCAGCCTGCGCAGCAGGCCGGTGGTCGCGCAGACCACCGCGTTGTCCTTGTTGCGGCCGGTGGCGAACGCGTTAGGCATGTCGGCGGGCGCGATCGCGACCCGCGGCTTGGGCATATCGGCCAGGGCGCAGATGCGGTCCACGACCGCGTGCAGCCGCGCCGCCTCCGGGCCGTCGGTGGGCTCGACCAGCTGCGCCTTCGCCGAGGCAAGGGCGATCTTGTCCGAGTAGAACAGCGACCCGATCAGCATGCCTCCGCCGAGTATCACGCAGAAGAACGCGATGATGTCGGTGGATCCGTGCGTGGCTGCGCCGATGCCGATGATCAAAGCGATAAAAGCGACAAAGACCAGTCCGAGCAGGAACATCGTCACGGTCATCCGTGCGGTCAGTCCCCGGTCGGGCGCATACCTTGTACGCGCCATGGCGCTACCTCCGTTCGGCCTCCAGCCCTTGTGCTGGGGGCCAGCTTCCAGCGTATCTAGCTGAAATGTATCCGATGCACGCTGAGCAGAACCTGAAGGAACGCTCAGCCCGAGATGAGCCCCTCGTCGGTCAGCATCTTGCGCACCTCGTCTATGCTCGACCCCTCATGAGGGAGGATGAGCTCGGACGGGCCGAGATGCTCGGGCGGCACTGACTCGCCGTGCTGACGCACGTGGGCCAGCAGGGCGCTCAGCGCGACCGAGAACCCGGGCTCGTCGCCCTGCTCGATCGCGGCCTCAAGCTCGCTGTCCAGCTGATCAAGGACCGCGGCAGCCTCGTGGTCCACCTTGAACTGGCCTTCGCCGAGGATCCGGACAATCATGACCCGGTCCCGTCCTCTAGGTCAGAAACCGGCAGGTCAGAAACCGGCAGGTCGGACACCGGCAGCGCGGTGGGCTGCTGCTGGGTGGGCTGCTGGGCGCTCTGCGCCTGGTTCCCGTTGGTCCCGCCCTCAAGCTGCTTCTGCGGGCCGCCGGAAATCTCGCCGCGCAGCCTGCGCAGGTCGCTCTCGACGTCACTGGACGCGCTCATCATGTCGAGCTCGGCCTGGATGTCGTCCCGGTGACCGGTCAGGTCCTCCAGGGCACCGGAGGCCAGCAGTTCGTCGAGGGCACCCGCGCGCGCCTGCATCTGGGCAGTCTTGTCCTCGGCACGCTGGATCGCCATCCCGATGTCGCCCATGTCCTCGGAAATGCCGGACATGGCCTCGTTGATCCGGCTTGTCGCCTCGGCCGCGGTGTAGCGGGCCTTGATGGTCTCCTTCTGCGTCCTGAAGGCGTCCAGCTTGGCCTGCACCTGCTGCGAGTAGAGGGTGAGCTTCTCCTCATCGCCCTGCAACTGGGCAAACTGCTCCTGGAGACCGGTCAGCTGCGACTGGGTAGCGGACTTACGCTCAAGCGCCGACCTGGCCAGGTCCTCCCGGCCCATGGCAAGGGCCTTGCGAGCCTGGTCCTCCAGCTTGGACGACTGCTGGTTGATCTGGTTCATCTGCAGCTCAACGCGCTTGCGCGAAGTGGCGACGTCCGCTACCCCCCGGCGGACTCGCGTCAGGTTCTCAAGCTGCCTCTGATACGCATAGTCAAGGGTCTCGCGCGGGTCTTCCATCTTGTCCAGGGCCTTGTTGGCCTTGGCCTTGAAGACCAACGAGACTCGCTTCATCACGCCCATTCGCGCGACCGTCCCCTTCATCAAGTATGACTAGTCGTATTCCACCCTACGCGGTCGTGCGCCCAATCTGTTAGCTCGGCGGTGCTAACCGCCGGGCTCCCGGCCGCTACGGGCACCTCGGCAACTGCTGGCCTCCCCCGCCCGCACTGTAACTAACGGCGTAACCCACTAAGCTATGCCCGTGTTCCGACGCAAAAACGCCGGCGCGACGGACGGCACGACCCAGGATTCCCCGGGCGCGCAGAGCCCGGACAGCCCGGCCGACACCAAGACCCGCCCAGCGGAGCAGTCCGCGAAGGGCCGTCCCACGCCCAAACGCCGCGAGGCCGAGGCGGGGCGCTACACCCCCATTGGCGGCGGTAGCGGCAGCGGCAGACGACAGTCCGGCCCCCGTACGCCCGAGCAGAAGTCCAAGGACAGGGCCGAGCGGATGCGCAAGAGCGACGCCATGCGCAGGGGCGAAGACTGGGCACTGCTGCCCAAGGACAGAGGACCGGCCCGCGCCCTGGCCCGCGACTACGTGGATTCCAAGCGCAGGATCAGTGAGTACTACATGTACGTCTTGCTGATCCTCATGGTCGTGCTGTTCACGGTGGGCCGCGCGGCGGGCATCCAGCTGTACCTCGACCTGGTCCTGCTGGTGCTGATCGTGGTGCTGGTCGGCGACTCCATCACGCTGCGGCGCGGGCTGCGCCGTCTCATGGCGGAGCGGCTGCCCGGCGAATCGATCGCGGGCCTGACCAGGTACGCGGTGTTCCGCGCGCTCCAGATCCGCAGGTTCAGGATGCCGTCCCCCCGAGTACAGCCAGGCACGGAGATATAGGTCAGCATGGAATATCGTCACCTCGGCAGCAGCGGCCTCATGGTCAGCGAGATCGCCTACGGGAACTGGGTCACGCACGGGTCGCAGGTCGCCGAGGAGGCCGCCGTCTCCTGCGTCCGCGCCGCCCTCGACCACGGCGTCACCACGTTCGACACCGCGGACGTCTACGCGGGCGGCCGGGCCGAGGAGGTCCTCGGCAGGGCGCTGCACGGCGTCCGGCGCGAGTCCCTGGAGATCTTCACCAAGGTCTTCTGGCCGACCGGGCCCGGGCAGAACGACCGTGGGCTGTCCCGCAAGCACATCACCGAGTCGCTGCACGCGTCGCTGCGGCGGCTCGGCACCGATTACGTGGACCTCTACCAGGCACACCGCTATGACCCCGAGACGCCGCTCGAGGAAACCCTGCGGGCCTTCGACGACCTGGTACGGGCCGGCAAGGTGCTGTACATCGGGGTCTCGGAGTGGCGGGCCGGGGAAATCGAGGCCGCGCTGCGGATCGCCGGCCAGATGGGCCTGGACCGGATCGTGTCGAACCAGCCGCAGTACAACATGCTGTGGCGGGTCATCGAGGCGGAAGTGCTGCCGGTCAGCGAACGCGAAGGCATCGGGCAACTGGTGTTCTCCCCGATCGCGCAAGGCGTGCTGACCGGAAAGTACCTGCCGGGGACACCACCGCCGCGGGATTCGCGGGCCACCGACCCGTCCGGCGGCGGATTCATCAAGCGCTGGCTCACGGATCCGGTTCTGGAAGCGGTTCAGCAGCTGAAGCCGCTCGCGGACGAGGCCGGCCTGACCCTGGGCCAGCTCGCTGTCGCCTGGACACTGCGTACCCCGGCCGTGTCGGCGGCCATCGTGGGTGCCACCAGGCCCGAGCAGGTGGCGGAGAACTGCGCGGCCTCCGGTGTGACGCTGGACGAGGCCCTGCTCAGCAAAATCGATGAGGTGCTCGACGGCAGCGGTGAGAAGCTGATCGAGCGGGACCCGGCGCGCACGGCAAGCGTCACCAAGCGCCCCTGAGCACTATCGCGGGCGAGAAACCACGGCTCGTTATTCTATAAATCTTCTGTATGCAGGCTCATCGGGCCGTACTCCACCCGGGCGTCATCGAGCAGTGATACCTGGTCGACACCCACCTTGAGCAGCGAGCGCCAATTCTCGCCCAGCCAGCTCTCCGCGTCACCCTGGCTGGCGAAAATCGCCTCCTGGAGGTCATCCGCGGGTACGGGCGTACCGTCCGCTTTCTCATAACGCCAGGTCCAAGGCATGGCCTCGATCATAGCGCAGTGATCAGGCGCAAAACAGGATTGCCCAGACCGCCTTGCCGCGGCCGGTGACCGGACTCCAGCCCCACACGTCGCTCAGCGCGTCCACCATCTGCAGCCCGCGGCCGGCTTCGTCGGTACGGCAGGGCACGCGCAGCACGGGGGCGAGGTCGCTGGGATCGAGGACGGCGCACATCACCTCGCCGGTGCGGCGCAGCAGGCGCAGACCAACCTGCTGCATGTGCGGGCCGGCACTTCGCGCCGCGTGCGAGACCGCGTTGGCCACGAATTCGCCGACGATCGCCTCGGCGTCGTCGATCAGCGCGCCCAGTCCCCACTCGCCCAGCGTCGATCTGGTGAACTTACGCGCCGTCCTGGCGGACTGGGCGCCGTTACCCAGCGCGCACGCCGCCACCGCGGGAGAGTCCCACCAGTCGGAAGGCATCCTGACCACCCGGGGGCGTCCGGGTTCACACCGCAACCTCGCGGTCAGGTCAAGCGGCTCTCGCGCCGAAGGGTCAACCTTCGTGCGCATAGGCAGGCCTACCTGGTTCAACAAGGTCATCGCCACCCCGAGGAGCGGATTTCACGCCAACCCTGGCTGATCGGCACAAAAGTAATCCTGCCCGACATCGCAGGCCTCATGCAAGACCAAATGCACGTTCATTTGGTACGTGCAGATGTGATTTTCCGCTGGACATTAGATGTTTCAAGTAAATCCTGCGCTATAGGGTGATCCCATGCTGGTCGCAGGGATCGACTCCTCCACCCAGTCCACCAAGGTCGTGCTCTGCCGCACAGACGACGGTGAGATTGTGGCACAGCAGAGCGCGCCGCATCCAGATGGTACCGAGGTCGATCCCCGGTACTGGTGGGACGCACTGACCGCGGCCGGCCGCGGGCTGCTCGAACGCGCGGACGCCATCGGCATAGCGGCGCAGCAGCACGGCATGGTCGTGCTCGACGAGGCCGGACAGGTGATCAGGCCCGCGCTGCTGTGGAATGACGTGCGTTCGGCGGCGGCCGCGGCGGAGCTGATCGCGGAGTCCGGCGGGCCGTCCTGGTGGGCCAGCGCCACCGGCAGCGTGCCGACGGCCGCGTTCACCGTCACCAAGCTGCGCTGGCTCGCCACGCACGAGCCCTCCTGCGCCGGCCGGGTGGCGCGGGTGCTGCTCCCGCATGACTGGCTCACCTGGCGGCTGACCGGCGCCTTCGTGACAGACAGGGGTGACGCCTCGGGCACCGGGTACTTCTCCCCCGCTACTGGCGAATGGCTTCCCGCGCTGGCTTCGGCGGCGCTGGGACACGCGCCGGAACTGCCCCGGCTGGCCGCGCCGGGTGCGGTCGTCGGGCACACCCCGGCGGGAGTGCCGCTGTCCGCGGGGACCGGCGACAACATGGGCGCGGCGCTCGGCCTGGGCGTATCGCCGGGTGAAGTCGTGGTGTCGGTAGGGACCTCGGGCACCGCGTATGCCGTCGCATCCGTGCCCGCCGCCGACCAGACCGGAGCGGTGGCCGGGTTCTGCGACGCGACCGGCCGGTTCCTGCCGCTGGTCTGCACGATGAACGCCGCGCGCGTTCTGGACGCCTGGAGCCGGCTGCTCGGTGTGTCCTTCGCGGAATTCGACGCGCTCGCCCTGGACGCGCCGCCCGGGGCCGGCGGATTGACGCTGCTGCCCTACCTGGACGGCGAGCGGACGCCCAACCGCCCGTCGGCCACCGGGGTCCTGAGCGGTCTCACGGGCGCCAACGCCACACCGCCGAACATGGCACGGGCGGCCGCAGAGGCGGTGCTCTGCTCGCTGGCCGACGCGCTCGACTGCCTGGTTTCCAGCGGCGTGCCGGTGTCGAGCGTGCTGCTGACCGGCGGGGCGGCGCGATCGGCCGCGGTCCGCGCCATCGCCCCGGCGATCTTCGGTGTGCCGGTCACCGTACCCCCGCCGGCCGAGTACGTGGCGCTGGGCGCCGCCAGGCAGGCCGCGTGGGCGCTGTCCGGTGACACCGAGCCGCCGGCGTGGCCACGGCCGGGCGGGCCCGTGCACCAGGGCGTCGCCGACGATGCCGTGCTGGCCCGCTACGCGGCCCTGCGCGACGCGACCGCCGCCTGGGACTCCTAGCCGGGGTTACCTCTTGAGGTCGTCCTCGACCACCTGCGCGGCTTCGCGCGCGGCGGCGGCCGTGCCGGTGATCATCCGCCGCTGCGAGCGAACCTGGAAGACCACGACCACCACGATCAGGGCGATCGTGACGTACAGCCCGTAGTGCGAGATCTGTTTCGCGACGTTGACCGCGTGCTGGCCGAGCGCGTACCCGAGACCGACCAGCAGCCCGATCCAGAGCAGGTTCGCGATCAGGTCCAGGATCAGGAAGGTGATCCACCGCATCCCGGTCCATCCGGCGATGATGAAGATGATCACGCCGAACGGGATGAACGGGCTGAGGATCATGGCGGGCCAGGTGAACTTGCGGCCCGACCGCTTGGCCCGGTCGATGTACTTCATCCCGCGCTTGCTCCTGCCGGACACCAGCAGGATGTACCGTTCTCCCCACAGCCGCCCGGCCCACCAGTACAGCAGGTCGAACTTCATCAGGCCGGGGATGGCCGCCAGCACAGCCACCAGCAGCGTGCCGTGGCCGATCCGGGCGAACGCCGCGGCGGAGATGATGGACTCGGTGCTCCCGTTCAGCAGCTCCGACCACACCGGGTGGGTGCCGAGCAGCGAGGCGCGGAACGGCAGCAGCGCGTAGTAGTAGATCCCGCTGAGGATGATGCCGAGCAGGCAGAGGACGTCGGCCTTGCCGGGCTTGCCCTGCCAGGGCATCCGCGGGTCGTCCCACGGGTTCTTCTCGGCGGGCGCCTGCTTCGCCGCCTCGGGCGCGTGGGTCACCGCCTCGGGGGTCTGGTCAGCAGCCTCTTCGGTGTTCTCGGACGTGGATGATCCGGTCTCGGGAACGCTCACCAGATGGCCTCTCCTGACAAGTAACGACGCGGACTCAGCACAGCGTAGCCGCTACCCACGGACTCCATATCGCGATACTACGCATGGGGGCAGACTATGCGGTCCTCGTGCAGCCGGCCATGATGAATGACCGTGACCGAAGACCCGTTCGCCATCGCCGAAGCCAGCGCGGCCCAGCTCGCCTCGCTGACCGGCAAGCCCTCCCACGACGTCGCCGTTGTCCTCGGCTCCGGCTGGACCCCGGCGGCCGACGTGGTCGGCGCGCCAGACGCCGAGGTTCCGCTCGCCGACATCGGCGGCTTCCCTTCGCCGACCGTGGCCGGCCACACGCCGGTGGTGCGTTCGGTGACGGCCGGGGACAGGCGGGTGCTGCTGTTCCTGGGCCGGGTGCACCTGTACGAGGGCCTGCCCGTGTCCTCGGTGGTCCATGGCGTCCGGACGGCGATCATGGCCGGCTGCCGGGTCGTCGTGCTGACCAACGCGGCCGGCGGCATCGGTTCCGGGCTCAGCGTGGGTGAACCGGTGCTGATCAGCGATCACCTCAACCTGACCGGCAAGTCCCCGCTGTCCGGCCCTCCCCCGGCACAGGGTCAGCGCTTCGTGGACCTCACCGACCTGTACACGCCGCGGCTGCGCGCCCTGGCGCGTGCGGCCGATCCGAGCCTGGCCGAAGGCGTGTACGCGATGCTGCCCGGCCCGCACTACGAGACGCCCGCGGAAATCACCATGCTGGGCCGGATGGGCGCCGACCTGGTCGGGATGTCGACCGCGCTGGAGGCGATCGCCGCCCGTCACCTAGGCGCGGAGGTGCTCGGCATCTCGCTGGTCACCAACCTCGCCGCCGGCCTGGCCGGGCACGGCCTCAGCCACGCCGAGGTGGTCGCGGCCGGCCGGACATCGGCCGCCCGGATGGGCAGCCTGCTCGCCGCGGTACTACCGCGGATGTGACCGGGCTACCCCGGCTGTGAGTGGTCCGCGCCCGCTAGCACCGCGTGGTGCTCAGCGTGGTCGGCCGCGTAGGGGTCGGTGTGCACCGTGGCGGCGATCAGCCGCGGGATGGCGTGGATGAGCGCGTGTTCTGTGTCCACCGCGACCTTGTGCGCGGCTATGGTCGGCGCGTCGGGGTCGACGAGGATCTCGCACTCCGCGCGGAGCCGGTGACCGATCCAGCGCAGCCGTACGTCGCCGACGCCCCGGACTCCCGGGACGGTCCTTATCGTGGCGATGGCCGTGTCGGTCAGTTCCGGGTCGACGCTGTCCATCAGCCGGCGGAGCACCTGACGGCCGCTCTGCCAGCCCACGCCGATGATCGCCACCGTGATGAACAGGCCCACCACCGGGTCGGCCCACGTCCAGCCCATGGCCACGGCTCCCGCGCCGGCCAGCACGGCGAGCGAGGTGAAGCCGTCCGCGCGGGCGTGCAGCCCGTCGGCGACCAGCGACGCGGACCCGATCTTGCGTCCGGTCCGGATGCGGTACCTGGCGGCGAGTTCGTTCCCGGCGAAGCCGAGCGCGGCGGCGACCGCGACCGCGGCCAGGTGCGTCACCGGCCGCGGATACAGCAGCCGCTGCACCGCCGCGAAGGCGGCGGCCGCGGACGAGACCGCGATGACCGCGACGATGACGATGCCGGCCAGGTCTTCGGCCCGCCCGTAGCCGTAGGTGTACCGCCGGCTGGGGCGGCGGCGGCCGAGCACGAACGCGACGCCGAGCGGGACGGCGGTCAGCGCGTCGGCCGCATTGTGCAGGGCGTCGCCGAGCAGCGCGACCGAGCCGGACAGCGAGACGATCACCGCCTGGACGATCGCCGTCACGCCGAGCGCGATCAGGGAGATCCGCAGCGCCCGCATCCCCTCGGCGGATGCCTCCACTGCCTGGTCGGTGTCCGCGTCATGCGAATGCGGCCGGATCGCGTGGGTAACCCGCGCCCAGAGCCGCTCCCGGCCATGCTCGTCGTGCCCCTCGTGACCGTGGCCCTCGTGATCGTGCCCGTGCCCGTGACTCATAGAGCCAGGATTACCCAGAAACCCGGTTGCAGCACCTCGACATCAGCCACCCTGGCGCGCCTGCAAACCGGTCGCAGCCGGTCAGCCCCAGAAACCCTCGTGCACGGCGCGAGCCTGCTCGAGCAGGAGCGGGCCCTCGACCGTGACCGATCGCTGGCCGCGGGCGAAGACCTCGCGGCAGGGCAGGGATAGCGTCGGGTTCTGCTCGCTGGCACCGGTCATCGCGATCAGGTCGGTCTCGGGCAGGCCGTAGACGACCTTGCCGATGCCGGCCCAGTAGATGGCGCCCGCGCACATCGCGCACGGTTCGGTGCTGGTGTACAGGGTCCCCTGATGGAGCTGTCCGGCGCCGGACCGCGACGCGGCCAGCCGGACCAGGTTCGTCTCCGCGTGCCCGGTCGGGTCGCGGCCGGTGGTCACGGTGTTCTCCGCCTCGAGCACCTGCTCGTCGCCGATCACGAACACGGCACCGAACGGGTGATTGCCGTTGGCCCGTGCGCGGCGGGCCGTCCCGATCGCCGCCGCCAGGTGCCAGAGGTCATCCACGGGTCCTGCGCAGCTCCCATCCGAGGTACCAGTGCTCGTTATGTCATAACTAGCTGTGGTGCTTGTGCCCTACATCGCCGCGGGGTGCCAGACGGTCTTCGTTTCCAGGTAGGCGAGCATGCGATCCAGCGTCGGCGTCGCCAGCCAGTCAGACGGCGCATGCGAGACGACCCGCTTGAGGTTGTCCGTCGCCGCGACCGCGAGCTCGTCGCGCAGCTCATCGGAGGGAGCGCCCGCCAGGTCGATCGCGTTCACGTCCATGTGCGACGCGAGCCACGGCGCGATCTCGGCGACCTTCCCGGTGAGCACGTTGACCACTCCGCCGGGGACATCGGAGGTGGCCAGCACCTCGGACAGCGTGACGGCGGGCAGCGGGTACCGCTCGGACGCGACCACCACGACGGTGTTCCCGGTCACGATGGCCGGCGCGACGACCGAGACCAGCCCCAGCAGCGGCCCCCGCGGCGCGAGCACGGCGACGACGCCGGTCGGCTCCGGCAGCGAGAAGTTGAAGTACGGCCCGGCCACCGGGTTCGACGAACCGCGGACCTGGGCGATCTTGTCCGACCAGCCCGCGTACCAGACCCAGCGGTCGATGGCGGCGTCCACGAAAGCCTCCGCCTTGGCGGCGGAAATGCCCTCGGCCGCGCGGATCTCGGCGGTGAACTGGGCGCGGCGGCCCTCCATCAGCTCCGCGACCCGGTACAGCACCTGGCCCCGGTTGTACGCGGTTGCGCCAGACCACCCAGGGAACGCCTTGCGAGCCGCGGACACGGCGTCGCGCGCGTCCTTGCGCGAGCCGAGCGCCGCGTTGGCGAGGAACCCGCCGCGAGAATCGGTCACCACGTAGGACCTTCCGCTCTCCGACCGCGGGAAGGCGCCGCCGATGTACAGCTTGTACGTCTTGCGCACAGCCACCCGGGCAGTATCAGCCACGCGGGCCGGGTTAGCGCTGTCTTTAGGCATCGAGGTACGCCTCCAGTCCGTGCCGGCCGCCCTCGCGCCCGTAACCGGATTCCTTGTAGCCGCCGAACGGCGACGCCGGATCGAACCGGTTGAACGTGTTCGCCCACACCACGCCGGCCCGCAGCCTGGACGCCATCCACAAGATCAGCGATCCCTTCTCGGTCCAGACACCGGCGGACAGGCCATAGGGCGTGTTGTTGGCCTTCTCCACGGCTTCGGCCGGCGTGCGGAACGTCAGTACCGACAGCACCGGGCCGAAGATCTCCTCGCGCGCGATCCGGTGCGCCTGGGAGACCCCGGTGAAGATCGTCGGCGGGAACCAGAAACCGCGCACCGGCAGTTCGCACGGCGGCGACCAGCGCTCGGCGCCCTCCGCCTCGCCGACATCGGATAGCTCGCGGATCTTGGCCAGCTGCGCCGCCGAGTTGATGGCGCCGACGTCGGTGTTCTTGTCCAGCGGGTCACCGAGCCGCAACGTCGTGAGCCGGCGCCGCAACGATGCCAGTACCTCGTCGTACACCGACTCCTGCACGAGCAGCCGCGAACCCGCGCAGCACACGTGCCCCTGGTTGAAGAAGATCCCGTTCACGATCCCCTCGACCGCCTGGTCGATCGGCGCGTCCTCGAACACGATGTTCGCGGCCTTGCCGCCGAGTTCCAGGGTGTTCTTCTTGTGGCTGACCGCGCAGGCCCGGGCGATCTGCTTGCCGACCTCGGTGGAGCCGGTGAACGCCACCTTGTCGATGCCGGGGTGTTCGACGAGGGAACGGCCGGTCTGTCCCGCTCCGGTCACGATGTTCACCACGCCGGGCGGCAGATCGGCCTGCTGGCAGATCTCCGCGAACATCAGCGCGGTCAGCGGCGTCGTCTCGGCCGGCTTGAGCACGACCGTGTTGCCGCAGGCCAGTGCCGGCGCGATCTTCCAGGCCAGCATCAGCATCGGGAAGTTCCACGGGACCACCTGGCCGGCCACGCCCAGCGGCCGCGGCGACGGACCGTAGCCGGCGAACTCCAGCTTGTCCGCCCAGCCCGCGTGATAGAAGAAGTGCGCCGCCACCAGCGGGATGTCGGTATCGCGCGACTCCCTGATCGGCTTGCCGTTGTCCAGCGACTCGAGCACCGCGAGCTCGCGGGCCCGTTCCTGGATGATGCGCGCGATCCGGAACAGGTACTTCGAGCGGTCCTTGCCCGCCATGGTGGACCAGGTCTGCTCGTAGGCCTTCCTGGCGGCGCCGACCGCGCGGTCGACGTCGGCGGGACCGGCCTCGGTCACCTCGGCCAGCACCTCCTCGGTCGCCGGGGAGATCGTCTTGAACGTGCGGCCGTCGACGGTGTCGGTGAACTTGCCGTCGATGAACAGCCCGTACGACTCCTGGAGGGAGAGGACCGAGCGGGATTCCGGCGCCGGTGCGTAGTCGAACTTCGGCATGTCGTCAGTCCAGTGCTGTTCAGTCAAGAGTGAAGTAGTCGGGGCCCTCGTAGTGGCCGGTCTTCATCCTGGTGCGCTGCATGAGCAGGTCGTTCAGCAGGCTGGAGGCGCCGAGCCGGAACCAGTCCGGGTCCAGCCAGTCCTCCCCCGCGCTCTCGTTGACCAGGACCAGGTAGCGGATCGCGTCCTTGGCGGTGCGGATGCCGCCGGCCGGCTTGACGCCGATCAGGCGACCGTGCGCGTCGCGGAAGTCGCGGACCGCCTCCAGCATGATCATCGTGACCGGCAGCGTCGCGGCCGGGCTCACCTTGCCGGTGGAGGTCTTGATGAAGTCGGCACCGGCCAGCATGGCCAGCCAGGACGCGCGCCGCACGTTGTCATAGGTGACCAGTTCGCCGGTCTCCAGGATCACCTTCAGGTGCGCGCTCTGCTCGCCAGCTCTGGCGCAGGCCTCCTTCACCGCCACGATCTCGTCGTAGACCAGCTGATAGTTCCCGGCGAGGAAGGCGCCGCGGTCGATCACCATGTCCACCTCGTCGGCGCCCTCGGCGACCGCGTACCTGACGTCGGCGAGCTTGACGTCGAGGGCGGCCCGGCCGCTGGGGAACGACGTGGCCACGCTGGCCACCTTGATGTTCGTGCCGTCGAGTTCCTGCTTGGCGATCCGTGCCAGGTCGGAGTAGACGCAGATCGCGGCGACCCTGGGCGCGGTGGGGTCGGCCGGATCCGGCTGCTTGCCCTTGGCGCACAGCGCGCGCACCTTGCCCGGCGTGTCCTGGCCCTCCAGCGTGGTCAGGTCGATCATCGAGATCGCCAGGTCCAGCGCCCACTGCTTGGCCGTGGTCTTGATCGACCGGCTGGCCAGCATGGCGGCCCGCGCCTCGGCCCCCACCCGGTCAACACCGGGCAGCCCGTGCAGGAACCCGCGCAGGTCACGCTCCAGCGTGATACTCACCGGCGCCTCCCTCGTCGCGACATGTGGCCATGTACCCATAGGCCACCATTGTCACCCATCGCGGGTTCACCCTACGTGGCCAGCGCAGGGAACTTGGACGGAGCAACGGCTCGGGCCGGCGGGCGCCCGCTTTAGCCGAACCGGGGACCGTGGGGAGTAAGGCGTCAGATCCGACCCCTTACTCCCCACGGTCCCTGATTCCGGCCAGGAAGGCGGATGGTGGCACCTCAGGAGTAACACACGGGACGCAGCAGCACCGACGGCAGCGGCCGGCTCGCGCCCAGGGCCTGACCGGCACGTCGATGCAGTCCTTGACCCCGAGGCGTGTACCTCCCGCAGCACAGGCGGAAGCCCGCCACAACCATGTCGTCATGACAGCAATTGTCATCGAAACTTCGTCTGCGCGTCACGGCCTGGTGGGACCCCGTGATTCCCCGGTTGGGCACCTTGTGAGCATGAGGGTAGCGATCATCACCGAGTCGTTCCCGCCCGATGTGAACGGCGTCGCGAATACGGTCCTGCGCGTGGCACAACAGCTCGCCGGCAAGGGACACCACCCATTGGTCATAGCGCCGCGGCCGCCGCGCGGCACCAGGCAGGTCGGCCCGTTTCCTTACCCGGTGGTGCGCGTGCCCGCGGTGCCGCTGCCGGGCTACCCGAGCTTGCGGCTCGGCCTGCCCAGCGCCCGGGTCCGTGCCGCTCTCGCCGAGCACGGCACGGACGTGGTGCACCTGGCCAGCCCGGTGTTCCTTGGCGCGTTCGGCGCGCACGCGGCCAGGGATTACCCGATGGTGGCCGTCTACCAGACAGACCTGCCGGCTTACGCCCGCGCGTACCGGCTGGGCCGGGCGGGCGAGGCGACGGCGTGGAACTGGCTGCGCCGCATTCACAACGGCACGGGGCGGACGCTGGCCCCGTCCACGGTGACCGCGACCGGGCTGCTCGCGCACGGCATGGTCAACGTGTGGCTGTGGGGCCGGGGCGTCGACACCGAGCGGTTCGACCCGGCCAAGCGCAGCGAGCGGCTGCGCGCGGAACTCGCACCAGGAAACGAGCTGATCGCCGGCTACGTGGGCCGGCTGGCGACGGAAAAGCGGGTGGAGCACCTGGCCGGCATCGCGGGACTGCCTGGCGTCCGGCTGGTCGTCGTGGGCGCCGGCCCCGCCGAGACCGCGCTCAGGCAGCAGTTGCCGGGGGCGAGGTTCCTCGGCGAGCGCCGTGGTGAGGAACTGGCGGCGCTGTACGCCAGCATGGACGTGTTCGTGCACAGCGGCCCGTACGAGACGTTCGGCCAGACGCTGCAGGAAGCGGCCGCGAGCGGCCTGCCGGTCATCGCGCCGGCCGCGGGCGGCCCGCTCGACCTGGTCGACGACGGGGCGACCGGCTACCTGGTACCGCCCGGCGAGCCCGACGCGTTCACCGCCATGGTGGCCAGGCTGGCCGCCGACCCGGCGACCAGGGCGGAGTTCGGCGCGGCCGGCCGGCGCAAGGTGCTCGGCCGTACCTGGTCGGCGCTGACCGACGAGCTACTCGGTCACTACGCCGCCGTCCTCGGCGCGCCAGCACCCAGGACCAGCCGGGTACGCGTATGAGAATCGTCCGGCTCGCCAATTTCGTCACGCCGAGTTCGGGCGGGCTGCGCACCTGTCTGCGCGAACTAGGCGCCGGCTATCTGGCGGCAGGCCACGAGCCGGTGCTGGTCATCCCCGGCGACCGTGACGGCGACGAGCAGACCAGCCAGGGACGCGTGATCACGCTGCGCGGCCCGCGGGTCCCGTTCACCGGCGGCTACCGCGTTCTCCTGCACAAGAGGCGAGTGGCCGCGCTGCTCGACGGCATCCGCCCGGACTCGCTCGAAGTATCTGACCGGACCACGTTGCGCTGGACCGGCCGGTGGGCGGCAGAACGCGGCATTCCGGCCGTGATGGTGTCGCACGAGAGCCTCGCCGCGCTGGCGCCGGCGATAGCCGATGCTCTCAACCGACGCACCACTCGTAGTTATGACCGGGTCGTGTGTACCACAGCCTGGTCGGCGAGAGAGTTCGAGCGGATCGGCGCTGGCAACCTCGGGCACGCCCCGCTGGGCGTGGATCTGGGCACCTTCCATCCGGCACGGCGGGCAGAGCACGCGGATATCCGGCTGGTGCACTGCGGCCGGCTGTCGCCGGAGAAGAAACCGGGCCGCTCGCTGACCACGCTCGCCACGCTGCGGGCGCAGGGACTGCCCGTCGCCATGATCATGGCGGGCGACGGCCCGCTGCGCCGCCGCCTGGAAAGGCGGGCGGCCGACGAAGGACTGCCCGTCGAGTTCCCCGGTTTCGTGTCCGGCCGGACCGCGCTGGCCGGGCTGCTCGCCGACGCCGACGTGGTCCTCGCGCCGGGCCCGGCGGAGACGTTCGGGCTGGCCGCGCTCGAGGCGCTCGCCTGCGGTACCCCGGTGGTGGTGAGCGCGGAGTCGGCGCTGCCCGAGGTGATCGGCGGCGCGGGCGCCAGCGTGGCCGGTGAGGATCTCGCGGCGGGGGTGCGGGAGGTGCTGGCCCGGCCGGAGGCCGCGCGCAGGAAGGCCGCCCGTGAACGCGCCGAGCTGTTCGGCTGGCAGGCGGCGGTCAGCGCGTTCCTGACCATTCACGAAGGGATCCGGCATGACCAGGTACGTAGCACTCGGTGACTCGATCTCTGTCGGCATGGGTGACCCGCTGCCCGAGGGCGGCTGGCGGGGCTGGCCCGCGCTGCTCGCCACCGGCCTGCCCGAACCCGAGATGAACAACTTCGCGGTGCTCGGCGCGCGGAGCGCCGATATCGAACGCGACCAGTTGCCCGCGGCACTGGCGCTCAAGCCCGATGTGGCCAGCGTCGTGTGCGGGCTCAACGACACGCTGCGCGGCGGGTTCGACCCGGACCGGACCGGGGCGGCGGTGGGCCGCGTCGTGCGGGCGCTCAAGGAGCAGGGCGCCGAGGTGCTCACCATGCGGATGCCCGATCCGGGCGCGATGCTAGGTATCCCGCGGAGCCTGGCCCGGCCGCTCGCTCGCCGGATGCGTGACGTCAACGACGCCCTGGACAAGGTCGCCGCCGAACACGGCACCCTGCACTTCGACGCGGCCGCGGACCCCGAGGCGTACGAGCGCCGCAACTGGAGCGTGGACCGGCTGCACCCGAACGAGCGCGGCCATCGCCTCATTGCCCGCCGCTTCCATGCCCTGCTCGAAGACGCCGGTTTCCCGGTGGCGCCGGCCCCCGACCAGGAACCGACCAGCCTGCCGCCCACCCGCCGCGAAGAGATCGCCTGGATGGCCACCAAGGGCACCGCCTGGGTGCTGAAGCGGTCCACTGACCTGGTGCCGGCCTTGCTGGCGCTTGCCATCCGCGACTGGGTCGCTACCGTCAGGGCACGCCGAACCTGAATGCCTTCATCGCGTCTGCAGGAAACCTTCGGAATAACAACGGCTTATCTTTGGCTGCCCTCAAGGCTAGGAGCCGATTATCGGATTGCAACTGAAGGCGACACCCAGCGGTCCAGTAGGGGGCATAAGGGTCATGAGCGACATGAACGATCACACCACCGAAGGACACGGCTACCTCTCCGGGCCAGTCTTCGGCGGCGGCTCCGGAGGGCCGGGCGGCGAAGAGCCGGCCGGTGCGGGCGCGGCGGGTGCGGCTGCCGCGGCCCCGGCAGGCGGAGGTGCTGGAGCCGGCGTTCCGCCGGCGGGTGACCACGGTACGTACGCTTACGGTATGTACCCCCCACCCCCGCCTCCGCCCCGGCCCTCCCACCACAAGCGAGCGCTGGTCATCACCGGCGTCGCTGCTCTCGCGCTGGGCGCCGCGGCCGGCGGGCTGGTGAACACCCTGCACACCAGCTCGTCCGGCACGGCGACGGCGACCTCCAAGACCGGCCTGTCCGCCAGCCAGATCGCGGCCAGGGTGGATCCCGGACTAGTCGATGTCATCTCGACCGACGGTGACGTGCAGCCAGATGGCGCCATGTCTTACGGCACCGGCATCGTGCTCACCGCCACGGGCGAGATCCTCACCAACAACCACGTGATCGAGGGCGCCACCTCGGTCAAGGTGATCGACATCGGCAACGGCAAGACCTACAAGGCCAACGTCGTCGGGTATGACGCGGGCCACGACGTGGCGGTGCTCCAGCTTGCGGACGCGTCCGGCCTCACCATTGCCTCCCTCGGCGACTCCTCCTCGGTGGCGGTGGGCAACAGCGTGACCGCGCTCGGCAACGCCGAGGGCAAGAACGGGACCCCGTCGGTGGCGAGCGGCACGGTGACCGCGCTCAACCAGTCGATCACCGCGTCCGACGAGCTGTCCAGCACGAACGAGCAGCTCACCGGCCTGATCGAGTCCAACACCCCGATCGAGCCCGGCGACTCAGGCGGCCCGCTGGTCAACGCCTACGGCCAGGTGGTCGGCATGGACACCGCCGCCAGCTCCAGCTATCAGTTCCAGGGCGTGGGCCAGAACCAGAACTCGGGCGCGACCGACGCCTACACGATCCCGATCGGCGAGGCGATCCAGCTCGCCCAGGACATCGAGTCGGGTAACGCGACCGGCACGATCCACATCGGCGCCACCGCGTTCATGGGCATTGAGATCAGCACCGAGAACCAGAGCGACACGGGCGGCCTCGGCGGTCTTGGTGGCCTGGGTGGCCAGGGCACCGGTGGCCAAGGTAGCGGCGGCCAAGGTAGCGGCGGCCAGGGCAGCGGCGGCCAGCAGCAGGGCAACGGCGCTGAGCTCGCCGGCGTCCTGCAGAACTCGCCGGCCGCGAACGCGGGCCTCGCCGAGGGCGACACGATCACCGCGCTCGGCGGCCAGAGCGTCACCGACTCCGAAGACGTCCAGCACATCCTGGTCAAGTACCACCCTGGCGACTCGGTTCCGGTTACCTGGGTCGACGGGGCTGGCACCCAGCACACCTCGACGCTGAAGCTCACCAGCGGCCCCGCCGCATAAGACAGACCCTCCTCCTCACCACCCCAGCGCGGCGTCCCCGGTCCGGTTCACGGACCGGGGACGCCGCGCTTTATCGTCAGACATATGCGGACAGCACGGTTGCACAAGGCGTGGGACATCCGGATCGACGAAGAACCCGACCCGGCGCCGGGCGAGGACGAGAGCCTGGTCCAGGTCACCGCGGTCGGGATCTGCGGCTCCGACCTGCACTGGATGAACGAGGGTGCGATCGGCGACGCCACGCTCGCGCATCCGCTCGTGCTCGGCCACGAGGCGGCGGGCGTGATCGCCAGCGGACCTCGGGCCGGCCAGCGGGTCGCCATCGACCCCGCCATCCCGTGCGAGACGTGCCGCGCCTGCCGGGACGGTTACCGCAACCTGTGCCCGCGCGTCCGGTTCGCCGGGCACGGCGAAACCGACGGTGCGCTGCGGGAGCTGATGGCATGGCCGGATGACCGGCTGCACCCGCTGCCGGCGACGGTATCCGACGCGGCCGGCGCGCTGCTCGAACCGCTGGGGGTGGCGATCCAGTGCGTGGACCTGGGGCATGTGCCATTCGGCGGGACCGCGGCGGTGGTCGGCTGCGGACCGATTGGCTTGCTGGTCATCGGGCTGCTGAAGGCATCTGGCGTCAGCTCCGTGCTGGCGGCCGAGCCGCTGGAGCATCGCAGGACGGCGGCGGACAGGCTCGGCGCCGATACCGTCACCGACCTCACGACGGGGTACGGCGTTGACGTCGCGTTCGAGGTCGCGGGCAACAGCGACGCCGTCCAGCTGGCGATCGACGCGGCCCGGCCCGGTGGCCGCGTGGTGCTGGCCGGCATACCGGACGACGACACGACCGCTTTCCGCGCCTCCACCGCACGCCGCAAGGGGCTGACGATCGCGATGGTGCGGCGGATGAACGAGGTATACCCGCGCGCGATCGACCTGGCCGCCCGCGGCGTGGTCGACCTCGATTCGCTGGTGACCAGCCGGGCCGGCCTGGCCGACGCGGCGCAGGCCTTCCAGGAGGCGTCGCGGCGGACCGGCCTGAAAACGGTCATCGAGCCCCAGCGTTAACGAGGTGCAGCGTTAACGAGGTGCAGCGTTAACGAGTCACGGCGCTAACCTGGTCCGATGCGATCCCGGATGACTGCCGCCCTGCTCGACGTCTGCTGCGTGCTGGCGTTCGTCATCATCGGCCGGGCCAGCCACACCAAGGGCGAGTCGCTCGCCGGGATCGCGTCCACCGCGTGGCCGTTCCTGGCCGGCCTGCTGGCCGGATGGGTCGCGACGCGCGCCTGGCGCGGTCCGCTGGCCCTGGTCCCCGCGGGCGCCGGCGCCTGGCTGGGCACGGCCGCCGTCGGCATGGTGCTCCGCGTCGTATCGGGCCAGGGCACCGCGTTCGCCTTCATCTGCGTCGCCCTGGCCTTCCTCGGCCTGTTCCTCCTCGGCTGGCGCGCGGCCGCCCGCCTGCTTCTCCCCCGCCCCCGCCGAGCCAACCCCGCGTAACCACTGCCCGCCGCGCCCGCGTCCCCGCCGGTCGGCCCGCGTAGCGACCCGCGCCCATCCGCATAACCGCCCGTCGAGCCCGCGTCCCCGCCCCGGGCGCGCACGGCCGCCATTTTCGCCCCACCAGCCACACCGGTCACGGCGCCGCCTCATCAGCACGGTAATTGTGTCCAACACGGTAATTAGGGTTGCTGTGAGCAGCCATTTCTACCGCGTTGGAAAGAATTACCGCGTTGATTTCATAACCGGCCGTGGTGCTTGGTGCGGGAGTGATGTTACGGGGCAGGAAGGGCTCGCGGACCGGACGGCGCTTCGATGCCACGGGCCGGATCGGCACCGCCGGCGCCGACGCCGCCGGCGGCGCCGGCGGGCGCGGCGGTGCGGGGCAACGGGTCAGTTCCCATGGGTCCCGAGGACCTCGCTGGCCCCGCGGTTTGTGGCTCGGCACCGTCTGCGGGCTCCGGGCTGCCGGCTACGTCGGTGCTGTCTGGGGGCTCGGGATCCTCGACGGGGGCGGGGTCGTCGGCTGGGGCGGGGTTGTCGGCTGGAACAAAATCGTCGGCTGGGGCCGGGTCCGGCAGGCGGGGGGAGGCGGCCACTGCCTTTTCGTAGGCCTCGCGGAGCTTGGCGACCTCGCTGTCGGCGTCATGGAACCAGTTCGTCGACCAGAGCCGGTGGAAGCGCCAGCCGAGGCGTTCCAGATGCTCCTTGCGCAGCCTGTCCCGGTCCCTGACCGAACCCGAGTTCCGGTACGACGCACCGTCGGCTTCCACGGCGAGGATCATCCGGGACGGGTCGTCGGGATGCGCGACCGCGAAGTCGACCCGGTACCCGCCCACGCCGTACTGCGGCGCGACGGTGATCCCGTATCCGGCCAGCCGGGAGCGGACCAGCTCCGAGAACGTGTCCGAGCCGCCACTCGACGACGACGCGACGACCGGCGTGCCGCCGGCGTCCGCGTACTCCAGGTAGTCCGCCAGCATCCGCGCGCCCGCCTTGGTCAGCCGGTCCGGGTCCACCTCGTGCGCGGAGAACGAACTGACCAGGGTGAGCCGGTGCTTGGCCCGGGTCGCGGCGACGTTCAGCCGGCGCTCGCCACCGTCACGCAGCAGCGGGCCCCACTGGTATCGCATCCGCCCGTCCTCGTGCTTGCCATAGCCGACGGACAAGATGATCGCGTCGCGTTCGTCGCCCTGGACCCGTTCCAGGTTCTTGACGAAGAACGGCTCATGGGAGGCGTCCTCGCCGAAGAACGCCTCCACCGAAGCGGGGACCTCAGGATCGGACAGCGCCGAACGCAGCTCCGCGTCGATCCGCTCCGCGTGCCGCATCCCGAGCGCGATCACGCCGAGCGACTGCGACGGCCGCAGCCGTGCGTGCTCGAGCACCAGCGAGACGACTTTGGTCACCTCGTCGTTCACCGAGTCCGCGGTCTCGTGCACCAGGCAGTCGCTGGTGAGCACGCCGGGGAACGTAGTCAGCGAACCGCCGTAGATCCGCTCGTTGGAGAACGCCACCAGCCGTTCGTCCCGTGACCGGTAGTGCCAGTTCAACGGCGCCGTCGGCAGCAGCGGCCTGAGCGCGTCGAGCACCGACTCGAACCCGGTGCCGAACGACACGAGATCCTCGTCCTCCTCATCCTCGTCGGCGGACGAGGAGCCGCGGAAGAAACTCGTCGGCGGCAGCTGATGGTCATCGCCCGCGACGACTACCTGATGAGCCCTGATCACCGACGGGATCGCGTCGGCCGGCACGATCTGGCTCGCCTCGTCGAAGATGACGACGTCGAACAGACGCGCCGCCGGCAGCACCTGGCTGACCATCAGCGGCGACATCGCCCAGCACGGCTTCAGCGCGAACAGCACGTCACCGGCCTGGTCGAGCAGACGCCGCAGCGGGAGGTGGCCGCGCCGCAGCGCGGCCTGCTTGCGGATCACCCGTGCCTGCAGCGGGTGCCGCCGCTCCGCGTCCTGGGTCATCACCGCCCAGCGCGACCGCACCCGGATCCGGTTCGCGGACAGGTGTTCCACGTCCTTGGCCTGGAAGTCCGACGCGAGCTCGTCCAAGGCGCCGCCGCGTTCGGCCGCGTAGGCGGGGTTACGCACCCTGATCTGGTCCAGGATCGAGGCATACCAAGTGTGGTCGAACATCGCGACGGCCAGGTCGGCCGGGGCGGACACCCGGGCCAGTTCGTCCAGCAGCGGGTGCAGCCCCAGCTCTCCGAACCGCTGCGCCAGCGCGTACAGCCTGGGCAGCTTCCACGGCGTGTCCTGGTCGGCGGCCAGGTCCCGCACGGACTCTTCGACGCTCGATGACCCGAAGGCCGACGGCGCGAACCCGCGCAGCTCCCCCAGTTCCCGCTGCACGCCGTCGAAAAGGTCGCGCAGCCCCTCGTAGCCGGACGGGAGGCGGGGAACCCCGTCACCACCCAGCGACCGCCAGGTCTCCAGCTGGGCGGCCGCCGTCGCGACGGCCGCCTCCAGCTCCTCCCGGGCCGGCTTGCGCGGCTCCAGCCACAGCGATCGCTGTTTGCGCCACGGCAGTGACAACGAGGTCCACACCGCCGGATCGAGCACGGTCATCGTCTGCGCGCACGCCGCGTAGAGCCGCAGCACGGACGCTTGTCCGGCATAGTCCAGCGGCCGCCGCAGCCCGGTTTCGGCGCACGCCTTGCCGACGCGATGGGCGAACATCGGCAGCACTTCCGACGCGAGCCGGGACGCGACCGAGCAGGCCATCCGCGCATCGTCGGGATCCCGGATCATCGCGCCGAACCACGGCGTGCTGGCCGGCCGCATGCTGAACCCGCCCAGATGGGCGAATTCGCGGAGGTCGTCGCGGATCTCTTCGGCGGCGTCGGCGTCGATCCGCTCCACCGCGGGCAGCCGCACCGGGGTGCGCGCCTCGGCAGGGCCGCCGAGCAGCGCGGACTGGACGTTGAACGCGGACAGTCCCCACGGCTCATGCGTCTCGTGCAGCGTGTCCACGTGCCGGCGCAGCCGCTGTACCCGGTCGGTCAGCCGCCGGTGCACCCGCCCGCCGGCTCCGGAGAGGGCGTCCGGGGTGGCGCAGGCCGCCGCCAGGTCGAGGGTGGCGCCGAGGTCGCGGGCGATCCGCAGCCGGTCCCTGGTCCCCTCGTGGATGTCGAGCACGATGTCGCCGAGTTCGGCGCCGACCAGGCGGGACAGCACCGCGTCGATCGCCGCGCGCTTCTCCGCGACGAACAGGACCTTGCGCCCGTGCGCGACCAGCGCGGCGATCAGGTTCGCGATCGTCTGGCTCTTCCCGGTGCCTGGCGGCCCGTGGATGACCAGCGACTGGCCGGACAGCACGGTATCGATGGCCTTGCGTTGCGAGGTGTCCGCGTCGAGCACCGAGTAGTCGTCCTCTGGCATGTCGCTGACCGCGTCAATGCCCGGCTCGCCGGCGACGAGCAACTGTGAGTCCGGGTCGCCGGCGATCGCGGCGACCAGGTCGCTGTCCGCGAGCAGGTCTCCGGCCGCCTCCATGTCCCTGACCATCGGCAGCTTCGCGTAGGTGAAGGTGCCGATGACCCGCCGGCCGATGATCTCGAACCCCGGCACGTCGGCCGAAATAGCCGCAGCGGTCAGAAGTTCCACTGCTTGTTCTGATGGAATGCTGTTGATCTCCAGGCCGAAGACGGTGCTCAGCTTGTGGACGAGGACGGGGTTGACCTCCTCCTCGTCGTCCAGCATCAGCTCGAAGTCGTCGTACCTGGCGCGCGTCGGCGAGATCGTGAGGCCACGCAGCAGGACCGGCGCGGCGGGCTCGAGGAACAGCTCGTCCCAGCGGGCCATGCCGGTGGCGAGGTAACCGGCCCTGATGCCGCGTTCCTCCTCCAGCTCGCGCGCCTTGCGGTGGATCGCCTGCATCCGCCTGATCGCGTCGGCCCGGACGTCCGCGTCCTTGAACAGCCGGGTCAGCCGCGTCGTGCCGGTGCGGAGGAACTTGTCGAGTACCTCCGGGTCAGCGGCGGCGAGGTCGAGCGTGCCGGCCCGCCGGTCTTTGTAATACAGCAGGGTGTTCCGGCCGCCGAGGTCGGTCAGCGCCGCGATCCACTGTTCCTGGGCTGCGGCTATCAGCGCCAGCCGCCGACTGTCCGTGATGTCCGTCACGGCCCCGCAACTGCCCAGGATCGGCTTATTTACTCCTCGGCGGCGGTGATGCCGGCAACGGCGGCGGCGGTCCCCGCGTCCATCAGGTCAGTGCCGCGCGCCGGCCCCAGTTCGTCGCGCAGCTTCTCCACGGCGGTGACAGCCGCCGCGGAGATGTTGATGGGCACGCCGCCGGTACCAGCAAGTGGTTCAGCGTGCGCGCCATGTGGCTAGGTTATGATCGAGTGGTCTTGATAGGTAGGACCAATTGGCGATAGTTACGCAATCCAATAACGAGTTCCCGCCCGACCTGCTCATCGGGCTCGACCGATCGAGGCCGCGCAGCCTGCACGCGCAGCTCGAGCGCGGGCTGCGCCAGGCCATCACGCGCGGGTCACTGCCGCCCGGTACGGTCCTGCCGCCGTCGCGGGTACTGGCCGGCGAGCTTGACGTGTCCCGCTCGCTGGTGGTCGGGGTCTACGAACAGCTGACCATCGAGGGATACCTGGAGACCCGTCAGGGCTCGGGCACACGGGTCCGTGCGGTGCGTGCGCAGGGCCGGGACACCGTGCAGGGCCAGGACACCGTGCAGGGCCAGGACATCGTGCGAGCGGATGTCGGACCGTACTGGCCGGTGCGGGTCGGTCCTGACGGCAAGGTCGCCAGGAGCGGACTGCCCGATCCGGCGCTGTTCCCGAGAAGCCAGTGGTTGCGCCACTACCGGGATGTGCTGCGCGAACTGCCCGGTGAGGGCCTGCTGTACCCGCCTCCGCGCGGGGCATCCGAACTGCGCACCGCGCTCGCCGCCTACCTGGGCCGGGTCCGCGGCGTGCGCGCCACCTCGGACCAGATCGTGATCTGCGGCGGCTTCTCGCAGGCACTCGCACTGCTGTGCCGGGTCCTGCGCAAACGCGGGGTGACCCGCATCGCCGTCGAGGATCCGTGTTTCCGGTTCCACCGCCTGCTCATCGTGTCCGCGGGCCTGGAACCGGTCCCCGTCCCGGTCGACGAGAAGGGGATGATGACCGCACGGCTGGACGGGCTGAAGGCGGGGGCGGTCCTGCTGTCTCCCGCCCATTCCTATCCCACTGGTGCCGTGCTCTCCCCCGCCCGGCGGCTGGAACTGCTGGCGTGGGCGCGCGCGAGCGGCGCGCTGGTGATCGAGGACGACTACGACGCCGAACTCCGCTACGATCGCGTGCCGATCGGCGCGCTGCAAGGCCTGGATCCCGAGCAGGTCGTCTACGGCGGCACCGCCAGCAAGATACTCAGTCCCGCGCTGCGGCTCGGCTGGCTCGTCGTGCCGCCTGACCTGACCCGCGAGATCATCCTCGCCAAGTGCTTCGAGGACTATTCCGCCGAAGCGCTCGGGCAGTTCACCCTGGCACGCTTCATCGACAGCGGCGGCCTCGCCAGGCATCTGCGCCGGGTGCGCCCCATCTACCGGGCGCGCCGGGACCACCTGCTCGCCGCGCTCGCCGAGCACCTGCCGTGGATCCGTCCCGAAGGCGAGGCGGCGGGCCTGCACCTGCTGTTGCGACTGCCCGACGGGATCGACACCCGCGTGGTCATCGAGGCCGCCGCGACGCACGGCGTCGCGCTCGAGGACGCGGCGTGGCATTGGGGCGATATGGAGGCCGCACCGCCGGCCCTGCTCATCGGCTACGGACCGCTGCGCGAGAGCGACCTGGTCCGCGGCATCCAAGCGCTCGGCGCTTCGCTGTCACCGGCTTCGCTGTTACGGGTTAGCGGGCGCGGAGGTAATGCAGCACGGCCAGCACGCGCCGGTTGCCCGAATCGCTCTGGTAGAGCCCGAGCTTGGTGAAGATGGAGCTGATGTGCTTGCTCACCGCGCTGTCGGTGATCACCAGGGCCGCCGCGAGCTCGGCGTTGTCGCGGCCTTCTGCCATCAAGGCCAGGACGGTGCTTTCGCGTTCGGTCAGCTGGTCGAGCGGGTCACCGGCCCGGCGCAGCAGCAACTGGGCGACCACCTCGGTGTCCAGCGCCGTGCCGCCCGCCGCGACCCGGCGCAGCGCGTCGAGGAAGTCCGCGACATCGGCCACCCGGTCCTTGAGCAGGTAGCCGATGCCACGGGTATTCGCGGACAGCAGGTCCGCGGCGTACTGCTCCTCGACATACTGCGACAGCACGAGGATCGCGATGTCCGGCCACTGGCCGCGGATCATCAGCGCGGCCCGTATGCCCTCATCGGTATGGGTGGGCGGCATCCGCACGTCCGCGATCACCACGTCGGGCTGTTCCCGCTCTACGGCGGCGAGCAGCCCGACGGGTTCTGTCGCGGTGGCCACGACCTCGAAGCCCGCGCCCTCCAGCAGCTTGGTGAGGCCGGCCAGCAGCAGCACCGAATCCTCGCCGATCACCACCCTGGGGCGGGCTACTTCCGCCGTGTTCGTCACGGTCTCATCATTCTCCTTACCTGGCGGTGCGGCTACCCGGCTCGCGGCTACTCGGCCCGCGGCTACCCGGCCCGCGGCTACCCGGCCCGCGGCTACTCGGCTCGCAGGGCGACGGCCGGGCGGGCACGGGCTGCCCAGCTGGCCGGCAGCAGTGCGCCGGCGGCCGCGAGCACGAGCCCGCTCAGCGCGAGCAGCGCGAGCTTGCCCGGCGGGAACACCTGGAAGAAGCTGGCCGGGACCGCGGTGTGCGCGGCGCTGGCCATCGCCCGCACCGTGGCGTCGTTCAGCAGCACAGCGGCCGGCGCGGCGACCAGTGCGGCCAGCACGGCGGGCCCCGCGACCCAGCACACCACCATCGTGAGCAACTGGCTGGGCCGCATGCCGAGCGCCTTGAACACGCCGAGGTCATGCACCCGGTCGCGGGTGGTCATGAGCACTGTGTTGAGCACGCCCAGCCCCGCGGCGATCGCCACCATCAGCGCCAGCATGCCGATCAGGTCGGCGGCAACCGAGTAAAACTGACCGCCTTGGGGCGGGGTGGCCGCCCACGGGCTGTCCTGGCCGAGCGCGTTGTTGACCGACGCGATGTAGCCGCTGACGCTGGTCCCCGGCCGCAGCCCCACGTCGTACTGGCCGAGGTTCGTGAGGGCGGCCAGCCCGGGCAGTGTCTGCGCGTTCCCGTACAGCTGCGGGTTGGTGTCCGGCTGGAACACCTCGCCGGCGATGCGCACGGTGACCGTCGTGGTGCCGGTATCGACCGCTGCCGTATCGCCGACGGTCAGGCCGCTGATGGTGAGGAACGAGGTGTTGACGTCCACTTCGCCAGGTGCGTTGTACCAGTGGCCCTGGATGAGGCCGTATCCGGTCCAGGACGCGTCGCCGCCGAACGCCGACGCGTCCACGTTCCCCGGCATCGCGGCGACGGTCACCTGGCCGTAGTACACGGGCAGCACATGCAGCGTCCCGGCCTGGGCGGTCAGGGCCGCGGTGACCGCCGCGTCCTGTGCCGCGCTGGCCACGTTGCCGCCGGGACCGGAGTCGTTGCCCTGGCCGTCCTGCTGGATCTGCACCGGGACCGTGGCGGACAGGTTCTGGCTGGCCGCGGCCTGGCCCAGCGAGGAATGCAGCCCGACCGCGAAGATCAGCGCGGTGGCGCCGAACGCGATCGCGGCGAACGTCACCGCGGTCCTGGCCGGCCTCGCGAACGGCGCTGCCAGCCCGATGCCGACCGGACGAGGCAGGCCCAGCCGGGTGGCGAGCCGGTGCGCGGCATAGCCGCGTCCGACCCTCGGCGCACGGCCGGCCGCGATCGCCTGGGTGGCGGACAGCCGTCCGGCACGCAGCGCCGGCCCGAGCGCGGCTATCACGGTCAGCGCCAGCATTCCGAGCGGCGCGACGACCGAGGCCCACCACGGCACTTGCTGGGCACCGACCCCGTAGGCGGCCGAGGATTGCGCCAGCACCGGAATGGCCAGGACGTTGCCCACCACCACCCCTGCCGCGCACCCGGCCAGTGCGGGCCAGCCGACCCGCCTGAGGTAGGCAAGGACGACTTGCGCCGGCGTGAACCCGATGCTCTTCAGCACGCCGATCCGGCGATAGCTGGCGACAACCGCCCCGCTGATCACGTTGCCCGTGATGAGTACCGCCATCACGAGCCCGATCAGCGCGAACGCCACCACGAACGGTTCCATGATCGCCCCGTTGCCACCGTCCTGGGCTCTCTCGTTCAGCCAGGAGTCGGCAGTGGTGACCGAGTGCGGCGGCAGCGCCGTGCCGACCTCGCTGATATCGGAGCGGACCTGCGCGAAGGTCGACGCTTGGCTGAACCGGTAGAGCATCTGCTCGCTCACCGGATTACCCGGCGCGGTGAGCTGCGCGATCTCGGCGGGCGCGACCCAGCCGCTCACCGAATCCGTAAGGGAGCTGGCGACGCCGACCACGGTGAGGACTGGCTTGCCAGGCACGCTGGTGACGGTGAACGTATCTCCGGTCCGCAGGCCGCCGTACTGGCTGGCGGAGACCACGATCTGGCCGCGACCTGTGGCCCAGTGGCCTTCGGTCAGCACCAGGTCGTCGACGGGCCCTGCCGACGACGAGCGGCCCTCAAGGTTGAGCTGCCCCCAGGGCTGGCCGGCCTGATCTGCCTGCACGCTGACCTGGGCAAAGGGCCCGGAGCTGGCCACCACACCGCGCAGCGAGCGGGTCGCGGTCAGCTGTGCGGTGCTGGCCCGGGCGGGGTTCACGGTGAGCGTCGCGTCGGCGCCGCGCTGGGCCGAGAACACGTGCTGGAATGGGGCGTCGCTGGCCGCCAGCAGCGTGAACCCGAGCGTGGCGGAGGCGGTGGCGGTCAGCAGTACCGCCCCGATCACGACCGACTGCACCTTGTGCCGCAGCACCCCTCCGGTGGCGGTCCGCACCGCGCCGTAGCCGCTCATGACGGCACACCGGCCATGGCGGCCGCGTCCGCGACCCTGCCGTCCACGATCCGGCCATCCACGATCCGGCCATCCACGATCCGTACAGCTCGTGCGGCATACCTCGCGGCCAGCGCGGCGTCGTGCGTCACCAGCACCAGTGTCTGGCCGCCCGCGTTCAGCTCACGTAGCAGATCGCCGATTTCCTGGCTGGACGCGGTGTCCAGCGCACCGGTCGGCTCGTCCGCCAGCAGCAGTTCCGGTTCGTTGACCAGCGCCCGCGCGATCGCGACCCGCTGCCGCTGGCCGCCGGACAAGCGCGCCGGGTAGTCCTGGAGATGCTTGCCGAGGCCCATCCGGTCCAGCAGAGCGCCTGCCCTGGTCCTGGCCTGCCCCCGTGATGCACCAGCCAGCTGGGCGGGCAGCAGCACGTTGTCCACCACGGTGAGATCGTCGAGCAGGTTGAAGAACTGAAAGATGATGCCGACGTGGCGGGCACGGAACCTGGCCAGGGCGGTCTCGCTGAGCTTGTCGATCCGCTGTCCGGCGACGGTGACCGTGCCGGAATCCGGCCTGTCCAGGCCTGCGATCAGGTTGAGCAGCGTGGACTTCCCGCTGCCGGATGGCCCCATCACCGCCACCACCTCGCCGGCCGCGACGGTCAAGCTGACGTTGTCCAGGGCGGGCGCGGTGCCGCCCTGGTAAGTCTTGAGAACGCCGCTCAGGCTGATCACGTCATCGCGATGCGTCATGGGATTCCCCTTTCTTGACCCCGCCAGGATGCGGCCAGGCGGGCACCGCGCACATTGGGTCTGGATCCCGGATCGGGGGTACGGCTGGCCTCCGCGCAGGGTGCAGGTAGCTCCACCTCGGAAGTACAGCTCACCGTATGGAGGTCCGCCGGTCACCCGTCTACCGTGAATGCCATGACCAGCAGAACCCGCCTCGCTCCCTGGACGCCGCGCTCGTGGCGCCAGGCGCTCTACCTCGCGGGCGGCATCCCGGCGCAGCTGCTCGCCTTGGTGCTGATCATCGGCTGGCAGCCGAAGGTGTGGCGGGACTACCACGACTCCCCGGTGTGGCCGCAGTCATGGGGAAAGCCGTGGTGGCTGCCGCTGCTGTTCCTGGTGGTGGTGTTCTTCTCGGTGCCGTTGCTCACCCGGATGCACCGGCAGCGGCTGGGCGCCACCACCGGGACGCTGATCCCGCCGCAGCCGGCCAGGCGCGGGATCGTCGAGCAGTTCCGGTCCCGGGCTACCTGGCGCCAGCTCGGTTACCACCTGCTGGCGGGCCCGGCCCTCGCGGTGGCCGCGGCAGCGGCGGTGAGCTGCTGGATCGCTGGCGCCACGTGCGCGCTGGTGTACACGTACTCATGGAAGCTGGGCCAGCAAGCGGTCCTCTACCGGGGAATCGGCTCGCCGCGGTCACTGCCGCGAGTGCTGGATGTCCCGGTGGACGCCTACCTGACGGTCGCCGGGTTCCTGCTGCTGGCCGTCGCGCCGTGGCTCACCGCGGGGGTCGCCGGGCTCGACGCCAGGATCGCCCGGGCCACGCTCGGCCCCAGCCGCGCCGAGGAGCTGGAGGTACGGGTGGAGCAGCTCGCGCAGACCAGGGCCGGAGCGGTCGACGCCGCCGACACCGAACGGCGCCGGCTGGAACGGGACCTGCATGACGGGACGCAGCAACGGCTGGTCGCGCTGGCCATGAACCTCGGCATGGCCAGGGCGGGGACGAACACCGTCGAACAGGCCCACGAGGCCATCGCGGAAGCTCACGAGGAGGCCAAGGCCGCCCTCACTGAGCTGCGGAACCTGGTCCGGGGCCTGCACCCGCCCGTGCTGGAAGACCGGGGCCTGGACGCGGCCCTGTCCGGGATCGCCGCGCGGATGCCCATACCGGTCCGGCTGACCGTGGACGTGCCGCGCCGCCCGCCAGCCATGATCGAGGCTGTCGCCTACTTCGTGGTCTCGGAAGGACTCACCAACATCACCAAGCATGCCCAGGCCAGCCAGGCGGAGGTAGTCGTGCAACGCGCCGGAGACCGGCTGCACGTGATCATCAGCGACGACGGCGCCGGTGGCGCCGACCCCGCCTACGGCACCGGCCTGACCGGACTGGCCAAGCGCGTCGCCTCAGTTGACGGGACGTTCGAGATCGACAGCCCGTCCGGTGGCCCGACACTGCTCACCGTGGACCTGCCATGCGCGCGGTAGCCGGGGCAGGCCGCTGGGTCTGGGGCGTCAGCGGCCTGGTCACCGTGGCGCTCCTCGCCTTCCCCGCTGCCCGCATCATCACGACGGCCGGCCCGGCCGGGCATGGGCAGCCGAGCGGCTCCGTGACCAGGACCGTCACGGTGCCGCAGCGGGTGACCAGCCTGACCGTGCAAAGCTACGGTGCTCCGGTCCAGGTAACCGGAGCACCGGTGAGCCATGTCAAGGTCAGCGAGACGTTCGCTCCTGACGGAAGCGTCGCACCGCCGGTGGCGGCATCAGTTCGCAACGGGCAGCTCAGCGTGGGCAGCTCAGCGTGCATGACATGGGAGAACTGCGCGAACTTCGTGGTGATCGTCCCGTCGGACATGGTCGTCAGCGTGGACAGTCAGGGCGGTCCGGTGACGGTATCGGGCGTCGGCGCGGTGAACCTGAACACCGGGGGCGGTTTCCTGAGCGCGAGCAGGATCGCCGGGCCCGTCGATGTCAGCACCGACGGCGGACCCGCGCAGCTTGCGCACGTGACCGGCCCGGTTCAGGTCGACACCGGCGGCGGTTCGCTGAGCGCCTCGGCCGTCACCGCCGCGTCGGCCATCATCTCCACCGAGGGCGGGCCGGCGCAGCTCACCGGCAGCATCGGCCGGCTCTATGTCCAGACCGGTGGCGGATCGGCGGACGTCACACTGGCCACGGCTCCGGAAACGGTCACGATCGGCAGCGACGGCGGCCCCGCGGCGCTCGTCGTGCCCGGCGGTCCCTACGCCATCAGCACGCAGACCGACGGTGGCCCGCAGTCGGTGTCCATCGCGAGCAGCACCAGCGCGACGCGCTCGATCACGGTCACCACCGGCGGCGGCTCCCTGCAGATCGGGCACTGATTGCCCGCTGGCAAGATGATCCGGTGACCATTGTCCCGCCCAAGCTGCGTCCCGGTTCGTCGGTCCGTGTGATCGCGCCATCGAGATCACTGGCGATGATCAGTGCCGAATGTCGCGACGAGGCGGACAGGAAGCTCAGCGCGCTAGGTCTGCGGGTCTCGTTCGGCGAGAACGCGGGAGCATGCGATGACTTCGCTTCCTCCCCGGTAGCAGCGCGGCTGGCCGATCTGCACGCGGCGTTCGCCGACCCGGAGGTAGACGGGATCTTCGCCGTGGTCGGCGGGTTCAACTCCAACCAGCTGCTTACCGGTATCGACTACGACCTCATCGCCGCCCATCCCAAGGTGCTCTGCGGATACTCCGACATCACGGCGCTGTCGAACGCGATCTACGCGCGCGCCGGGCTGGTCGGCTACTCGGGACCGCACTACTCGAGCTTCGGCATGACGCATCACTTCGGTTTCACCCAAGAGGGCTTCGTGTCGTGCCTCATGCGGGACGAGCCGTTCGACCTGGCGCCCGCGCCGGCGTGGAGCGATGACCTGTGGTATCTCGACCAGGAGGACCGGCACCAGGAGCCGGGGACTGGCTGGTGGGTGCTCCAGGAAGGCACGGCCTCCGGCCTGATCGTGGGCGGCAACCTGTGCACGCTCAACCTGCTGCAGGGCACGGCGTACCTGCCGGCGCTGGATGGCGTCGTGGTGTTCGTCGAGGACGACGTGCAGGTCAAGCCCTGGGACTTCGACCGGGACCTGGTGTCGCTGCTGCAGCAGCCCGGCTTCGGCGGCGTGACCGGTCTCGTGATCGGCCGCTTCCAGCGGGAAACCGGCATGACGCGCAGCCTGCTCAAGCAGATCGTCACGTCCAAGCCAGAACTGGCCGGCCTGCCGGTCATCGGCAACGTGGACTTCGGCCACACGACACCGATCGTGACCTTCCCCATCGGCGGAACAACCGAGATACACGCCGTCCGCGACGCCCCGCGCGTGCGGATCATCAGTCACTAAACCCCATCGGCC
>DASXDG010000152.1:0-10540 GCA_036490795.1 Streptosporangiaceae bacterium | reverse complement strand
GGTCTCCCATGTGCCGGAACAGGGCGAGCGCCTGCTGCTGGGCGCGCAGCGCGTCGGTGAACCGCCGCGAGCGGAAGTAGCCGGCCGCCAGCGATTGCAGCACCAGCGCCTCCGCGTCGGCGTCACCGAGCCGCTGCGCGCAGGCTTGCCCGGTAATCCCCGTCCTGATCCACTCGGCGTGGTGTCCGCGCAGGTTGAACCAGTGCCACAGCTCGACGGCGAGCTGCCACGCGTGCCTGGGCAGTGCCGCGTCGGCCAGCCAGGACACGGCCGCGTACAGGTTCGCGTGCTCAGCGTCCAGCCAGGCAAGCGCGGCCTCGCAGGAGTCGAACGGCGCACCGGCGTCGCCGGAATCCGGCGACGGCGGCTCAACGTGCCAGCTCGACGGGCTGATCGCGGTCGCCGCCCCAACCAGGCGGTGCAGCATCCAGTCCGCGAGCCGCCGCCGCGCGTCGGCCCGTTCCTGCGCCGTGTCGGCGCTCAGCGAGCACTCGTCGGCATACAGCCGGAGCAGGTCGTGCAGTTCGTACCGCCCGGTCCCGGCCAGGCGGAGCAGGCTGCGCTGCTGCAACAGGTGCAGCGCGTCCGCCGCCTGCTCCACGTCCAGGCCGGCCAGCTGCGCCGTCATCGGTGCGGTCAGCGTCGGTCCGGTGAACAGGCCGAGGCGGCGGAATACCGTCTTGGCCGGTGGCGGCAGCTTCAAGTAGGACAGCGCGAAGCTGGCACGGACCGCCAGGTTGCCGATCTCTAGCCGGGCGAGCCTGGTCTCCAGGGTGAGCAGCCTGATCCCCAGCTCGCCCGCGGACGCGGTCGAGCCGGTGGCGAGCTGCGCACCGGTGATGCGCAACGCCAGCGGCAGCCGTCCGCAGATGCTGATCAGCTCGCGGGCGCTCGGCTCGCTCCAGTCGATTCCGGCCGGTGCGGTGCTGGCCAGCAGCCGGGACGCGTTCTGTTCGGTGAGCGGGTCCAGTGCGACGAAGCGGGCTCCGTCACCGGCCAGCCCGGCGAGCCGGTTCCGGCTGGTGATCAGCACCAGGCACGCCGACCCGGCCGGGATCAGCGGTCTGACCTGGTCCTCGTCCACCGCGTTGTCAAGCAGCAGCAGGCAGCGGCGGCCGGCGAGCCGCGACCGGTAACTGGCGGTGAGCTCGTCCGCGTCCGGCGGCGGGTCGTCGTACGGCAGCCCGAGCGCCCGGGCGAACCTGGCGACTACCTGACCGGCCGGCACCGGATGCTCATCCGCACCGCGCAGGTCGGCGAACAGCTGGCCATCCGGATACTGGGGGCTGAGCAGATGCGCGGCGTGCACGGCGAACGCGGTCTTGCCCACGCCGGGCAGTCCCGAGATGGCCCATACCGGTGAGGCGCCGTCGGCCAGGTGGGATGACGCGTGGATCCGCGATAGATGCGGCACCCGTCCGACGAAGTCCCGCACATCCGGGGGTAGCTGGTGCGGGACAAGGACAGCGCTCGCTCCCGGATCCGGTGAACCGCGGGCAAGCTCACGGGCGAGGCAGAGCCATTTCTCCCGCCATTGCGTCTCGTCACCGCCGCAGGCGCGGACGTAGGCGAGCACGAGCGGAAGCGATGGCCGATGCCTGCCGTCGGCGGCTCGGGCGAGGGTGGATTCGGAGAAGTGCGTACGCCTGGCGAGCCTCCGGTAGGAGATTCCGCCGGCGTTTGATCTAAGCAACCGCAGGTCAGCGGCAAAAGCCGGAAGCGCTCCAGCCTGCGGGTCGAGCGGCGTTTCTGGTCGTCCCACCAGGCTAGGCTAACCCCGCTCCGGGCAGAGGCAAGATCAAGTAGCACACCGTTCCCGCGGTCATACCCACCGGAGTGTGCGGGGCAGGCCGGCCGGGACATTAAGCCGCCGAAGGCCGCCGCGACCTTCGTGACGGCGGCCACCAGGTCGTCGCAGTCGGCCAGGGAGAGGTTGGCGGACATCGGGATGTCGATGGCCTCCGCGACATAGCGCGCGGTCGCCGGCAGTCGCGCGCGGGCCTGATCCTGGTCCGGGCCGAGCAGGAACCGCCAGTGCCAGAACGCGCGGACGTTCACCCGCCGCGGGTCGCCGAGCGCCCGACCCTCGATCCCCTCCGCGTGCAGCGCCCTGGCAAACCACGAGCACTCGGCCGCGGTGGCGCCTGGCAGCCGGAAGATCAGCGCCTCACCCAGGTAGGCGCCTTCGGCCACCGGGCGGCGCAGCGTGATTCCGGGGACGAGGGAAAGCCCCGCGACCGCGTGGTCGTGGTTGCGCTGGTGCAGGGCCAGCCGTCTGGGCAGCCGGTCAAGCAGCGAGCCAGCCAGCGCGGCCCTGATCTCGTCCATCCGCACGCCGAAAATCGGATAGGCGAGGTCGTCCACCCCGCAGTCGCCGTCGGGGAAATGCCGCTGCAGCCGTCCCTCGTAGGCGCCGGAAAATACCACGGCGCGCGCGTACGCGTCCGTGTCGTCGGTCAGCAGGAAGCCGCCCTCCCCCGTGTTCAGCGACTTATCGGACTGAGTGCTGAACGCGCCGAAGTCACCGAACGTGCCGAGATGCCGCCCGTGCAGCGTGGCGCCGAGAGCAGGAACCGCGTCCTCGACGACCGGCACGCCGCGGGCGCGGGCCAGTGCCATGATGGCCGGCATGTCGCTGGCGTAGCCGCGCATGTGCACGACAACGGCGGCCTTCACCCCCTGGTCCAGCACCCGCGCCAGGTCGGTCACGTCGAGGTGCAGGTTCTCGTCGCACTCCACCAGCACAGGGCGGTGCCCAGCCAGCAGTATCGCGCTCGGCGTGGCCGGGAAGGTGAACGCCGGGCAGGCGACCGGAGAGGACGGTGGCAGGTCAAGGGCGAGCAGCGCCAGCGCGATCGCCGTCGTCCCGCTGGTGCAGGCCAGCGCGTGCCGGGTGCCGAACATCTCGCACAGGCGGCGTTCCAGCCGGCCGGTGTAGGTCTGGTCCAGCGGGCGGTCGTCGTAACGGAAGAAGCGGTGCTCCTGAATGGCCGCGACCACGGCCGCCTCGTCCTCGGCGGAGATGAACGCGTCGCCCTTGTCGTACGTCGGCCAGGGTCGCGTCCGCACCGGATGCCCGCCGTCGATCGCCAGCATGCTGCCAGCCGATACCGTGGTCATCTCGCTCCTCGGGTCAGCCCGTTCGCACCGCTGGCCGCGGGCTGCACGGCCCGGCCCGGGTCCAGATAGGCGACGGGCTTCTCGATCTACCAGTTTGCACGTGCAATCCGGTTCCAGGACAGAGCCAGACCGGACCCCGGCAACCACGAAAGGGCCGACAACCTCCGCATATCTAGTTGTCGCGTTTTGTCGCCGATAAATGCGCCAAACCAGCGTGACCGGTTAGCCGAGGGACGCACGTGACACAAGTGCTGTTATGTCCAGTTAAGTAGAGATTGACAGCCCAGCGGTATTTATGGATCTTGGAATGGCTTGCGAGGAGGCGGATGCTCACCGTTCTGTGTATTAACGGCTGGTGCCGCAACGGCAGCACGATCATCGGCAACATACTGGGCGAGGTCCCTGGCTGTTTTCACGTCGGCGAGCTGCATTTCCTGTGGCAGAACGCGGCAGGCCGAGGCTCGAACAACCTGTGCGGCTGCGGCGCCGAACTGACCGCGTGCCCGGTCTGGTCCACGATCTTGCCGGCCGGGCGGCCGGACGGGATGAGCGCGGACGCGTTCGCCGCCACGGTAGTCCGCCGGCAGCAGGCCTGCGTGCGGAACCGGCACACCTGGCGGGTGCTGCGCAAGGGCCTGCACGGCACCCCCATCCGCGAGCACGCCGGGCTGATGACGCGCGTCTACCACGCGATCGCCGAGCGCACCGGGGCTCAGGTCATCGTGGACACCACCAAGATCGGCGGCGAGGCCGCGCTGCTGCCCCGCCTGGACGGCATCGATGCCCGCTACGTGCACCTCGTGCGCGACCCGCGCGCGGTCGCGATGTCGTGGAGCCAGCGCAAGGACTACGCGTACATCATGCCGTCATGGAAGAGCACCGGTTACTGGGCGGGCTTCAACCTCGCCTCGGCCGCGATCGGCCGGCGGTACCCGGACCGGTCCATGGTGCTGCGCTACGAGGATTTCACCGCCGACCCGGCCGCCGCGATCGGGTCGCTGCTCACGTTCTGCGGCGCCCGCGCGGGTGCTAACCCGGTCAGCGGCCGGATGGTGGACCTGCATCCCAACCACACGGTGACCGGCAATCCGGATCGCTTCCGCTCCGGACCTACCGAGATCCGTGACGGCGACGACGCGTGGCGTTCCGGACTGCCCGTGTCGGCCAGGCTCGCCACGACGGTCATCTCCTGGCCGCTGCTGGGCCGCTACGGATACCGGAGGATATGACGATGGATCTGGGGCTGTCGGGGAAGGTCGCGCTGGTCGCCGGCGGATCGAGCGGCCTCGGCTTCGCGGTGGCCAGGGAACTGGCCGCTGAGGGAGCCCACGTCGCGATCGGGGCACGCGACCGGGACCGGCTCGACCGCGCGGCAAGCGCGCTGAAGGAAGTCGCCCGCGGTCAGGTGCTCGCCACCAGCGTCGACATGAACGACGCCGCGGCCGCGCGGCGCTGGGTGGACGACATCGCGGCAAGCCTGGGCGCGATGCACATCCTCGTGGTCAGCGGCGGCAGCCCGCCGGCCGGCAACGCGGGCCAGTTCGCCTTCGGCGACTACGAGAGGGCGGTGGGCGACATCGTGTTCCCGCCGGTGAACCTGACGCTCGCGGCCGTCCCGCACATGCGCGCGGCCGGCTGGGGCAGGGTGCTGTTCGTCGCGTCCGAGACCGCCAGCGTGCCGATCCCATCGCTGGCGCTGTCCGGGATGGGCCGCGCCGCGCTGGCTCGTTTTGCCCAGGCCATGGCGGCCGAGGTGGGCAGGGACGGCGTCACGGTGAACGTGCTCGCGCCGAGCGCGACCCGCACCGAGATGGTGCTGCGCGCTGCCGCGCGGCTGTCCGCCGATCCCGAGATCATGGGCAAGCACAACGCGCTCGGCCGGATCGCGCGACCGGAGGAGTTCGCCGCCGTGGCCGCGTTCCTGGCCAGCGAGCGCGCCTCCTTCGTCACCGGGCAGGTGTACCTGATCGACGGCGGCGCCAGCGTCATGGGGCCGGAACTAGCGCATTTCACCACCGCAGCGAGGGATACCTACACATGACCACATACAGCGAGCGGGACGTCGAGGACTTCTTCGACCAGACTCTGCGGCACTACCTGGATTTCTGGGACAGCACGGGCGTGCTGCACACCGGCATCTTCGAGAGCTCATCGGATCCCGACTACCCGGCAGCGGCGGAACGGACCTCGGCCGTGCTCGCCGCGAATGCGGGGATCGGCCCCTCGTCTTACGTGCTCGACGCGGGCTGCGGGTGCGGGAACTTCGTCGGGTTTCTCGCCGACCGGACCGGATGCCGGGCGGAGGGCATCGACCTGAGCGAGGAACGGGTCGCGTTTGCCCGTTCCCACGTGCCGAACGGGACCTTCACCCACGGGTCGGTGACCGCCATGCCGTACCCGGACGGCACGTTTACGCACGCGGTCAGCCAGGACGCGCTGTTCCTCGTGCCGGACAAGCCGCGCAGCCACGCGGAGATCTTCCGGGTGCTGCAACCCGGCGGGGTGTTCGCGTTCTCCGACTTCCTCCAGCCGGTACCGCAGATCGGCGCCGCGGCGCGCAAGCACGTCTACGACCGGGTGCGCTGGAGCGGCGGATACTCGCTGGCTGGCTACCAGGCGGCGCTAGAAACAGCGGGCTTCGAGATCATCAAAGTCCGGGACCTCAAGAACGACATCAGGCACACGTACCAGGTCCTGGGCGGGATGGCCACAGATCGCGCGCGGACCGCGTCCGATCCCGAGGCGAAAGACTGGATGCTCGGCTTCGCCGCGTCCTGCCAGGAGATCCAGGCCGCCATCGACCGCGATGAGTTCGGCTGGGGAATGATAACCGCCCGCAAACCCTAGGGGTTGCTGGTGGCCGCTGGCCGGCTTGCCGGTGCCGGTGCCGCTGGCCGGCTTGCCGGTGCCGCTGGCCGGCTTGCCCTCGGCGCGGGTCGCGAGCGCGATAACGTGTACGTTTTCCCCTTCGTGTCCGATTACCCCTCGTATTCGGGGGTCAGGCTTCCACGAAGGGAAAACTGCACACGTTATCTGGACGCTACGGGACCGTTTGCCGGTGTGGCCATGGTTAACCCGTTGGACTTGATCACGTTCCAGAGGCTGCTGGTGATGCCCAGCCAGCCCGGCAGGGCCTGGTTGTCGGTCGGCTGCACCGACAGCGGCGCCGTCACCGAGGGCTGAATCGCCGCCGCCTGGTCCCCGCTGCCCATGCCCGCCAGCACGGAGTTCACCGAGAACGTGCCGTTGTGCAGGAAGTCGGCGTAGCTGGACCAGTTGTAGCGCGGCGCCGATGCGGAGGGATCGGCCCAGTAGACCGACTCGGTCTCCGGGTTGTAGCCGAATATGACGAAGACGCTGTCACCGCCCGCGGCATACCGGACGTCGGCGAGGATGGGAGAGCCATTATCGACCTGCCTCTCGATCATCGCGAACGTCGGCGCCGGGCTCCGGCCGGTGTTCATGCCGAGCGCGGCGAACGCGGTGTTCTGCGCGGCGTACCCGGCTGGCTTGCCGGGACATGACGTGCTGTCCTGAGGCCGCTGCTCAGCCAAGTTGCAGAACTGCAGCTCGCTGACGTTGTCACCCCAGTACTCGGCAACCGTGCTGCCGCTGGCCGCCCACGACCAGTTGGTTTTGTCCCGCACCCGCATCTGGATGGGCAGCATCACCGCTTCGCCATTGGCCGCCGGGAAAGTGTCCTGCCCGGCGGCGCCGGTCCCTGCGCCGGCCTCGACGCCCGCCTCCGCTCCCGCCTCCGCGACCGTCGGACGCGTACCCGCAAAGGCGCCCGGCGCCATGGCGACACCCGCGATCAGCACCGCCGCGGCCATCCCGCCTATCCACCCGTTCACGCACAACTCCAATCGTTCCCCGGGTGAGGATCTCCGCTCCGCGCCCGGTTGTCACGGACCCGCGGAGCCGGGACGGCCTACCGCATATCAGCCGTGCCACCGCCGCCCAGCGGTGACACGGCTGATCTTGTTCAGGCGGGCACCTTGTCCAGAAAGCCGTGCACGCTGGACAGCTTGCCTGCCGCGTCCGCGACGGCGACATCGAAGCCGATCACGACGGGCTCCGCCCCGGCCGGGCCGAGGTGCCAGCTGAACCGGGCCTGGTTATGGTTCGCGTCCACCGGGCCGGCCAGCGCGAAGACCATGCCGGGGAACATCTGCTGCGCCCCCGCGACACCAGCGTCGATCTCCGCATAGCCGCGCAGGTCGGCGAGCGGATCGGTGTAGGTGGCGTCGACGGCGTACAGTTCCTCGATCAGCGCGCGGCGGCGCGCGGGGTCCGTCTCGTTCCAGGTGGCGATGTACTTCTCGATGATGTCCTGCATCGGACTGTTCCTTCCGTTTGTCGTTGACAGGTCGATCTTGCGTCACCCGAGGTAATGGCAGCAATTACCTCAGAGGTAATGGAATACCTGACCTATGCTGAGGACATGACGGACTCCCCAGGGGCGGGCACCCTGCTGCGCGAGTGGAGGCAGCGCCGCCACCTGAGCCAGCTCGACCTGGCGATCGAGGCGGACGTCTCGTCACGCCACCTGAGCTTCATCGAAACCGGACGGTCCAAGCCGACCAGCGACATGATCCTGCGCCTGGCCGAGCGCCTGGACGTGCCGCTGCGCGAGCGGAACAAATTGCTGCTGGCAGGCGGCTTCGCTCCCGCCTATCCGGAACGCGCACTGGCCGGACCGGAGCTCGCCGCCGTCCGCGTCGCTCTCGCCCGCGTGCTGACCGGGCACGAGCCCTACCCTGCCGTGATCGTCAACAGGCACTGGGAAATGATCGACGCGAACGCCTCCGTGGCGCTGCTCACCGAGGGCGCCGCGCCGCGCCTGCTGGAACCGCCGGTCAACGTGCTGCGGCTCAGCCTGCACCCGGACGGCATGGCGCCGCGCATCGCCAACTTGCCGCAGTGGCGCGCTCACCTGCTCAATCGGCTGCACCACCAGGTCCAGGCCACCGGCGACCCGGTGCTGGCCAGCCTGCACGAGGAGCTGAGCGGGTATCCAGGCGGCATCGCGCAACATACGCCGGGTGCCGCTGACGTCATCGTGCCGCTGCGCTACAGGGCCGGAACAGGGGTCGAGTTGTCGTTCATCAGCATCACCGCGGTCATCGGGACACCGATGGATGTCACCGTCGAAGAACTGGCTATCGAGTCCTTTTACCCCGCGGATGACGCGACCGCCGCCGCCCTCAGCGTCGACGTTTCATGATCACGCAGGGTTTTACGTGTGATAGCACGTAAAACCCTGCGTGATCACTGCGAGTCCACGACGGCGGACATGGTGCGGGCAAGCCGCCGGAACCGCCGCACCTGTTTGGCGTCACCCGCCACATCGAGTTCGGCATCCGCGAAGACGAAGCGGGCCAGCTCCGGCGCGGTCCCGGTGACCGTCACGTCGGCCGGTTCCCCCGGGTCCGCCACGGTGAGCGACCAGCGCTCGCCATCGCTCTCGGCCAGGTAGTCCTCGCCATCGAGCCGGAAGTGCCATCGGGCCGGTTCGTGATCGTCGCCAGCAAGCTCGACTGCCTGCACGAGAGCGCGCAGCAGGTGTTCGGCGTGCAGCGGTTCGCCCGGTTGCGGCCGGCGCCAGGCGTGTCGCAAGCCCCACCAGCGGAGCGTGTCGATCACGGGCGCGAGCTCGGCTCCGGCAGGCGTCAGCCGGTACCAGACCTCCCGCCGGCCGGGCTCCCTGTCCGCGGCCACAACCCCGGATTCCTCCAGCTCATGCAGGCGCTGGCTGAGCGTCTTCGGGGTAATCCCGCCGAGACGGTCCATGAGGTCGGTGAACCTCTTCGCTCCGGTGATGAGGTCGCGGATCACCAGCAGGCTCCACCGGTCACCGACGCGCTCCAAGGCGCGCGCGGTCGCGCAGAAGTGGTCGTAGGTACGCACGTTCCTGGTCGCCATCCCTCCATAATACTGGTTGACAGATACTATCTTATTCCTACTATCTTATAGATAGTAATCTAAATCAACGGGAGGAATCATGGATCAACTGCCTGCCTATCTGTGGGCGATCACCATCGCCGGAGTCGCCGCGGTCGCCGCCGCGATGTGCGTGCTCCTTTACAACGGCGCCGTCACCGGCACCGGCACTGGCACCGGCACCGGCACCGGCACGGCCGACGCCGGCACGGCGGCGGACGCGAGCACGGTTCAGCGCCGGTACCGTGCGATGCTGCTGGCCGGCGGTGCGGCCGTGCTACTCGGCGGGTGGCTCACCGCGAGCACGCTCATCGCGAGCCACGGCTGGTACCACACCAAGCTCGGCCATCAGGTGCCATGGATGCCCGTCGCGGCGGGCGGATTCCTGGTCACGCTGCTGCTGCTCGGCCGGCTTCCGGTGGTCAAGCGCGCACTGACCGCTCCCGGCACGGATGTCCGCCTGCTCGGTCCGCACTCGTTCCGGGTGGCCGCAGTGGTCTTCCTGATCGCCATGGCGCTCGGCCACCTGCCCGCACTGTTCGCCCTGCCCGCAGGGCTCGGCGACATCGCCACCGGCATCTCCGCGCCGTTCGTGGCGCGCAAGCTCGCGCACGGCGACGGCCACCGCGCCGCCGTGTGGTTCAACCTATTCGGACTGCTCGACCTCGTGGTGGCGCTGACTCTTGGCGCCCTGACCGCCTACCAGCTCGTCCACGTCTCCCCATCCAACGCAGCGATCAGCGAGCTCCCGCTCGCGCTGATCACGACGGTCGACGTGCCGATGCTGCTGGCCCTGCACATCACATCCCTGTCCGTGCTGGCCAGGGTGCCGCGCACGGCCAAGATTCGCGTCGGCGCGATGAACTACTCGGCATAGCATGCACGCATGGACGCGGCGAGGAAAATGTTCGAGGCGGACACTGCCTCCCGGGCACTGGGCATCGAGCTGGTCGAGCTCGACGAAGGCATCGCCGTCGTCCGCATGCGTGTCACCGGCACGATGGTCAACGGCCACGCGATCGGCCACGGCGGCTACGTGTTCCTGCTCGCCGACACCGCGTTCGCCTGCGCCTGCAACACCCACGGCCCGGTCACCGTCGCGGCGACGGCCAGCATCACGTTCCTGACCCCGGTGGCCGAAGGCGACCTGCTCATCGCGCGCGCCGAGGAACGCGTCGTCTATGGCCGGAGCGGGATCTACGACGTCACCGTCCGGCGCGGTGACGAGGTCGTCGCCGAATTCCGCGGCCACAGCCGCGCGCTCTCCCGACCGTGACCGGCACGGCGGACGTCAGTTCCGTGATCGTGGGCCGTAGACACCGGATTTCCCGGCAGCTATGGCCCACGATCGTCATGACCAGACCAGCCCCGGCAAGCGCGAACCATGCCATATCGGGCACAGGACCAGATACTTGACCAAGTCAATTGCGCAATCGACATCCTCTAGCGAAGTCAATCGCGCAATTGACCCGTCGGG
>DASXDG010000151.1:0-25976 GCA_036490795.1 Streptosporangiaceae bacterium | reverse complement strand
GACGTCGTTCACCGACAAGACTTACATCACGCTGTTCCCAGAGATTATGAAAAGCGCGGCCGAGGCGGCTGCCGCCGTTGTTCCCCGCAAGCCAACCAGTGCCGCCAAGAGCCGTCGGCGCACGCGCTGACCTCCGTGCGTGCTTTGTGCGTGCATCCGGCCCCTGAGACCGGAACAGGCGCCTCCCGCGAACCGCGTCCAACGGGAAGTGCCTGGTCAGCTGTGCGGAGGATCGGGGATTTGAACCCCGGATGGTGTTGCCACCAAACCGCATTAGCAGTGCGGCGCCATAGACCGGACTAGGCGAATCCTCCAGCCGCGCCATGCGGCGCGGTGCTGCCATAGCGTACCGGTATCAGACCTCAACCGGCAAAGCGATGGCGTCCGGACGCCGCGAAGGCCCGCACCAGGGCCGCCGCACCCCGAACAATGTGGAGCCCTACCCCTTCGTGGAAGCCTGACCCCCGAAAACGAGGGGTAAAGCGACACGAAGGGGCAATCCTCCACGTTAACCGGCGGCCAGCTGGCCCTTGAACCCCAGCAGCCACTCTGGCACCGGCAATCAGATGGCAGCCAGACACGGGCATGGCCAGCCCAGGAACCACTGTCCGTTATGAGAAAAAGATCCCATAAATCCCGCCCGTCGGCCGCCGCCGTCCGCAACCGCCCGGCCGCCGTCCCCGCCGACCGCCAATCCCGGCCGTCGCCGGCCGCCGCCCGCGGCGGCGGAGAGCGGGCGAAACTCTAGCTGGCCTCGATGACCTCGTAGTCTCCGCGCAGGTAGGCGTCGCGCATGGTCCGCTTGGAGAACTTGCCGACGCTGGTCTTGGGGATCTCGGCGACGAAGCACCAGCGCTCGGGCAGTTGCCAGCGTGGCACGTGCTCGCCGAGAAACTCCCGGAGCTTAACGGCCGACACGTCGGCACCGGGCCGCAGCACGATGGCGGCGAGCGGCCGCTCGCCCCACTTCTCGTCCTCGACTCCGATCACGGCCGACTCGGCCACGTCGGGGTGGGACATCAGGACGTTCTCCAGTGCCATGGACGAGATCCACTCGCCGCCGGACTTGATGACGTCCTTGGCCCGGTCGGTGAGATGGATGAAGCCCTGCGGGTCCAGCGTGCCCACATCGCCGGTGCGCAGCCAGCCGTCGTGGAACTTCGCCGGGTCGTCGTCCTTGTGATAGGACCCGGTCACCCAGGGACCACGGACCTCGATCTCGCCGACGGCGACGCCGTCCGACGGCAGCACCGCGCCGTCGTCACCACCCAGCCGCCCCTCCACCGTGCAGAACAGCCGGCCCTGGCTGTCCCGGTACTTCCAGGCATCCTCCTCGCTGACGCCTGGCGGCACATTGGCCACGCTGCCCAGCGGATGGGTCTCGGTCATGCCCCAGGCCTGCACGATCCGGACCCCGAATTCATCCTGGAACGCGGCCTGCAGTGCGTGCGGCACAGCCGAGCCGCCGCAGACCACCAGCCGGATCGACGACAGGTCGGCCGACCCGCCGGCCCGGACATGCGACAGGACGCCCAGCCAGATGGTCGGCACCCCGCCCGCGACCGTGACGCGCTCCGCGGCGATCAGGCCGAGCAGGGGTTCGGGCTGGAGGTAGCGATCCGGCATGATCAGCGCCGCGCCGCACATGACCGCGGCGTAGGCGAGACCCCAGGCGTTCGCGTGGAACATCGGAACCACGGGCAGCACCCGGTCCCGTTCCGACAGCGCGAAGGCATTGCCCAGGCAGGCACCCATCGAGTGCAGGTAGGCAGACCGGTGGCTGTACACCACGCCCTTCGGGTAACCCGTGGTGCCGCTGGTGTAGCACATGGCGGCAGCCGACCGCTCGTCCAGTTCCGGCCAGTCGAAGGAGCCGGGCGCGGCGGCGAGCAGGTCTTCGTAGGAGTGCACGGTGACGCCGGGGAGCTCAACGGAAGCGGGAGCAAAATCGGACCCGGACACGATCACGTGCTTGATGCCGGGCGCGTGCGGCAGCACCTCGGCGAACTTCTCCGCCAAAGAGGAGTCGATGATCACGGCGTAATCCTCGGCGTGCGTGGCCACGTAGCCGATCTCTGCCGGGTCGAGCCGGATGTTCAGCGTGTGCAGCACGGCGCCCATGGACGGGATAGCAAGGTAGGCCTCGAGGTGCTCGGCGTTGTTCCACATGAACGTGCCGACCCGCTGATCCGCGTCCACACCCAGACCGCGCAGGGCGTTCGCCAGCCTGGCCGCCCGGCCGCCTACCTCCGCGTAGGAACGCCGCCGCACCTGGCCGTCGGCACCGGCCAGCGTAACCACTTCGCGATCCCCGAAGACCGTCGTTCCGTAGCGCATGATCGAGGTGACGGTCAGCGGGATATCCATCATCGTGCTGCGCATCTGAGCACCTCCGGAGCACGTTTTTCCCGATAGTGCCACGAATGGGGCTGTTTAGTAAGGCGTCGCCGAGTTCCTCGTCGATGCGCAGCTTGGCCACGGCTCGGGACACGGTGCTCTTCACCGTCCCCAGGCTGATGCCGAGCGCGGTCGCGATCTCGGGTTCGGTCATGTCCTCGAAGTACCTGAGCATGACCGCGGTGCGCATGCGCTGCGGCAGCCGGTCCAGCGCCCGGCGCACCACCTCGGCCATGTCGCTCTCGCCCGCGTGGTCGGCCACGGCCTGGTCGGGGATCTCGTCGGTGGGATACTCCTCCAGCTTCCGCCGCCGCCACCAGGAGATGTGCGTGTTGACCATCGCCCGCCTGACGTAATTGTCGAGAGCGGCCCGGTCCTGGATCCTTCCCCAGGCGAGGTAGGTCTTGGCGAGCGCGGCCTGGACCAGATCCTCGGCATCGGCCTTGTTGCCGGTCAGCATGAACGCCGTGCGCAGCAGCGCCGTCTCCCGGTCATGGACATACTCGCGGAAAGCGGTCTCATCCAGCCCGGGATGCGACCGTCCGTGATCGCCCACGACGCTCATGCTGTCTAGCTTACTTAAAGGGACTCACGTGGCTACAGTCCGTACTGAATAAGCCACGCCGAGGACGAGGTACCTCCGGGGTTAGATGTGTGTGTCCTCACGGACCAAGCTGGCTGAATCACTTGACGTAACCGCCCGGGCAAAGGAGGGTCGTAATCGGAGGCGGCATGCAATCTCACGAAAGGCAAGTGCGGCATTCGACTGATTTTCCCGGCTGGTGTGACGATGTCACGGACTCGACCGGTCCGGCCCGTTTCGCGCGCAGGGCGCTGCTTAAGGCGGCCGTACTCGGATCACCTGGCGACCAGGCAGCGCCCCCGAAGGACGCCCTGCTCGCCAAGGCCAGCGGGACGCTGGTCTACACGGTTATCGGGAAAATCCTCGATATCAGCCCGCACATCCTCGTACTCGATACCGACGAGGGCGAGCAGCGTTTCCCGCTTGCCGCCTCGGCTAGGGCCTGGCGGGGCGGCCCGGTCGCGCCCGCGGCGCTGCGGCAAGGCGATCACGCAATTGTGCGCCGAAGTCAACCGGGCATGCCGGTCGTAGACCGGCTATGGGCTGAGGCCGGCCGCGTCACCGGGACGATCATCGAGCGGGACGGTCCCGCCACACTGCTGGTGGATGAGGGACCCGCGAAGGGCCGCCGGATCGTGATGATCGGCGCGGGCGCCGCCGGGCGCATCCAGGTCCGCTTCCCCCGGCTCGAACCCGGCTACCTGATCGACGTGATCGGCCTGCGGCACGACGGCTTCCTCCAGGCACTGATACCGGCCACAGCTCAGCCTCCCTACCGGGCCGGTCGTCCGCCGACACCGCCGCTGGTGAACGGCCACGTGCCCGATCCGCTCGGCGGCACCGCTGTCTGGCACGAGCCGGGCGAGGAGCCAACCGGGCTGCTCGGTATCGCCTATCCCGCACTCGACCCGGAGACCAGCTGCGAGCAGGCGGCGACCACGCCGGTCACCTGCGACGGAGACTTGCACGCGGTGGACCCGCACGCCACCGGCCCGGGTTGCGTCCGGCTGCCCTACCTGTCCGTGGGCAGCATGCTCCGGCTGCGCAACGACTGCAGCGGGCGCGCCCGGATGCTGCCGGTCACCGGGTGCGGCGCGACGGCACGGCTGTTCTGCGACCGGTGCGTCAGCTGCGGGACCTCGCAGAAGGGCAGGATCGCCGACCTGACCATGGCCGCCTTCGTCGAGCTCGGCGGCAATCTGGAGGACGGCTGCTTCAACGCGACGATGATGCTAGGGGGCTGATCCGCTGTGCTGGGTATCCGCGATCTGCAAGTGCCGCTGCTGGCCTGCCTGCTGCTCGGCGGCTGCGGCGGCAAGGCATGGCGGGTGCTCAGGGACCGCTCGATGTCCTCTGGCCTGGGCCCTACGATCTTGTTCCCGTGGCGGCTGCGCCGGCCGATCATGATCGCGATGTGCGTGACCGAGCTCAGCCTCGGCCTGATGCTGCTCGGCACCGTGGGCCGTCTGGGCGCGGGCCTTCCCGCCAACGCCGTCCGTGCGGGCACAGCGGTGTTCTTCCTCGTGGCCGTCGGGATCCTCTATGAGGTGCGGCAGCGCCGCCCCGACGTGGGCTGTGGCTGCTTCGGCGAGCTCAGCGACACTCCGATCGGGCTTCGCGCGATCGGGCGGGCCGGCGTGCTGTGCGTGGCCTCGGTCGTCAGCATCGGCGCCCCGCCGCTGCACATGCCGTCCGCGCCTGCCCAGGGCGGGCTGTGGCTGGTCGCGCTGGCCGTTGAGCTGGCGGTGCTGGCCTTCCTCTCGCCCGAGGTCGGCCAGCTCCTGATCCGGCTGGGCTATTCAGAACCGTGCGAGCTGCGCAGGCTACCGGTGGCGCGGACGCTGTCGGCGTTGCGGGCGAGCTCACAGTGGCGCCGGTACTCAGGGCAGGTGTCCGCCGACGTTCCCGCAGACGTGTGGCGCGAGGGATGCTGGCGCTTCGTCGTGTTCCCCGGGCTCGCCCATGGCCAGCGAGCGGACGTGGTGTTCGCCGTTTACCTGCAGCCCCGCAAACCGCCGATCCGGGTGGCAGTCCTCGACGAGGCCACACTCAGCCCGATTCAGTAATCTAAAGGTCTCTAGTGTTTTCACTAGACTTACATATAACAACCTCTAGAGCGGCTGCGTGCGCAGGAACTTGCCGAAGTGCGGGACGGTGAACGCGATCAGGCCGCGTTCCGAGCTGTAGATGAGGCCCTTCTTGATCAGCCCGTCCCTGGCCGGCGACAGGCTGGACGGCTTGCGGCCGAGTTCGTCGGCGACCACGGATGTCGGCACCGGCTCGTCGCCGGTCTGGGCCATCGCCCGCATGTACTCGCGTTCGGCCGGGGTTGCCCGCTCATACCGGCTGCCGAAGAACCCGACGGCCAGTTCGTTCTCGGCCTCGGGGGCGGCCACCTTGACGTCGTCAGCGGTTACCGGGCTGGCCGCAGCCACGTCCCAGGTGACCTTCCCGTACGCCTGCACGAAGTACGGATACCCGTCGGCGGCCTCGTACAGCGCGTCCAGTGCGGTGTCTTCGAACGTGACGCCCTCCCGCTCGGCCGGGGCAAGCAAGGCCAGGTCCGCCGCCGCCCGGTCCAATCGGTCGATGCGCGCGTAGCGGAATAGTCGTTCTGAATAACTCTTGCTCGCCGACAGGACCGAAGGCACATGCGGCAGCCCGGCCCCCACCACGATCAGCGGCCCGCCGTTCTGGGACAGCTCGTGGCAGGCCGCGCACAGCGCGGATACGTCCGGTGTGGGAATGTCCTGCATCTCGTCGACGAACAAACCGACGCCGACGCCGAGGTCCCGCGCTATTTCCGCCGCCGACGCGAACAGCTCGGTGAGGTCTACTTCCAGGTCGCCGGAGTCCGCCCGCCCGCGTATCGCCGGCACGTCGATGCCGAACGTGGCGGTGACCGAGGTGCCCTTGGGCGCGGCGGCGTCGCGCAGCGCGAATGACTTCAGCACGCCGAGGAAGTACTCGATCCGCTCGGGCGCCCGGTGCCTCGGCGCGATCTCCCGCACCGCCATGTGCAGCGCGGCCGCGATCGGCCGCCGCATCGACTGGTCAGGGCGCGCCTCGATCTTGCCGGTGCCCCACAGCCGCTGGATGGCCATCGACCGGAACGTGTTGAGCAGAACGGTCTTGCCGACGCCGCGCAGTCCGGTGAGGACCATCGAGCGCTCAGGACGCCCGCGAGCGACCCGCTCGAGGACGACGCCGAACTGCTCGATCTCGCGGTCCCGCCCGGCTAGCTCGGGGGGCCGCTGGCCAGCACCGGGGGCGTAGGGGTTGCGCACCGGGTCCATGCCATTGGACTCTATGGCCTGATCTAGCCCGAACCCTAGATTGAGCTAGAAACCGCTACCGGCGTGTCGCGGATTGACGTCACTCGCCCTGTTTCCCGTTGATTCGCGCCAGGAACGCGTTGTACGCGGCCAGGTGCTCGTCGTCGTCCACTGTCTCGTCCGAGCCCGCGTCCGCGTCCGGGGTAACCGTGGCCGCGAAGTTGGCCCGCCGCGCCGATTCCAGCCAGCCGAGTCCCCCATCCGCGCGGGACTCCTTGCTCCAGGCGGCAAAGACAGTCATCAGCAGAACAAACATGATCGCTGCGCCCCCGACCCACATGACAGCGCCGCCTTCGTGGACGTCCGCGAGCGCCGGCGGGGCCCAGCTCGGCCGGCCCTGCGCCATGGCCGGGAACGGCAGGCTGTTCTCCGAGCCGAGGATCAGCCCGGTGAACGCGTCCACCGGCATGGCGATGAACAGCAGGAAGATCCTGGACGGGTAGGAGATCCGCCACCGGATCGGCTCCCGCCCGACCAGCGGGAGGAAGTACAGGTACCCGACGACGAGGAACAGCACATGCTCGGCTTCGTGCACGGCGTCGTTGGTGAGCACCAGGTTCATGAAACTCGTCAGGTGCGTCGCCACGATCGTGCCCGCGTACAGGACCACGCCGAACGGCGGGAAGGTCAGGGCGGTCACCGCCCGCGAACGCAGCGTCTTCTTGGTCCAGGTGTGCAGCGGGTTGCGGCTGGCGTGCAGCAGCAGCGTTCCCGGCTGGCCCACCACCAGCATCGGCGGCGCGATCATGAGCAGCATCAGGTGCTGGACCATGTGGTCCCAGAACAGCACGTCGTCGTATGCCCCGATGCCGCCCTCGGTCGCGAATACGATGACGACGATGCCGCCGAGGAACATGGCGGTCCGCCACATCGGCCATGGCCGCGCCGGATGACGTCGCGCTACCCGGTAAGCGCCCCACAGGTACAGGCCGGCGGCGACCACCGCGAACGCCGTGACGACGGGCGCGAACTGCCAGTTCGTGAACAGCTCGCCCGCACTCATGGGGGGTAGTGCCTGACTTCCCATGGCCTTGAGACTACTCGTCAGCCAACGATCTAACGGGGCCGCGGGGGTAGTGACACAGTTCAGGGCAGGGCAGGAACAACCGGGTTTCCGGCGACGACCAGCGCCTCCGCTTCGCAGGCCGCCATGGGCATCGCGAGCAGGAAGCCCTGTCCGAGGCGGCAGCCCATCGCGGCGAGCCGGTCCCGCTGTGCCTCGTTCTCGATGCCCTCGGCGATCACCCCGAGCCGTAGCGTCCGCGCCATCCGGATGATGCCGTCAACCAGCGCCCGCTGCGGTTCCGCGGTGTCGATGCCGTCCACGAAGGACTTGTCTATCTTGATGACGTCCACCGGCAGCCCCTTCAGGTAGCTGAGCGAGGAATAGCCGGTGCCGAAGTCATCGATGGCCAGCCTGATGCCGTCCGCCTGCAGTTCGGCGAGGTCGGAGCGGATCCGTTCCTCGTGCGGCAGCAGGACGCTCTCGGTGAGCTCCAGCATCAGCGCCGATGCGGGCAGGCCCGATGTGGCGAGGACGCCGCGCACGTCATCCACGAAACTGGTCTCGCGGAACTGGCGCGCGGACACGTTCACCGACACGTACAGCGGGGTGTCGCGCTTGCTCTTGCGCAGCCACCCCGCCAGGTCGGCCGCGGCGCGATCGAGGACCCAGGAGCCGATGGGCACGATGGCGCCGGTCTCCTCGGCCAGGGCGATGAACTGGCCCGGCTGGAGCAGTCCGTAGCGCGGGTGCGGCCAGCGCACCAGGGCCTCGAATCCCACGATCTCGCCCTGGGTCAGGGTCACGATGGGCTGGTAGGAGACGGTGAACGCGGAGTCGGCCACGGCCTCCTCGAGGGCGGTCTGCAGCTCTCGCCGCCTGGTCAGGCCCGCGCTCAGCACCGGGTGGTACCGCCGCCACCCTCGCTTGCCCGCCGCCTTCGCCGCGTACAGCGCCAGGTCCGCGTGCCGGAGCAGGTCGTTGACATCGGCGCTGTCCCGCGTCGTGGCGATGCCGACGGTCGCCTTCGCCGCCACCGAAGACCCGCCGTCGAGCACGAACGGCGGGCTGAATGCCTGCACCACGCGTTCGGCGAATATCTCGGCGGCGGCGGCGTCCGGCAGGTGCTCGATGAGCATGGCGAACTCATCGCCGCCGAGCCGCGCCGCGGTGTCGGCGGCGCGCACGACGCTGGACAGCCGCTGGCCGACCGCGACCAGCAGTTCGTCGCCGACCCCGTGGCCCATCGTGTCGTTCACGACCTTGAAGTCGTCGAGGTCCACGAACAGCACCGCCACCACCGTGCCCTCCCGCCGGGCCAGCGCGAGTGCGCGCGCGATGCGGTCCTGGAACAGCAGCCGGTTGGGCAGCCCGGTCAGCGCGTCGTGGAAGGCCAGGTGCGTCAGCGTGTTCTCGAGCTCACGCCGCTCGGTCACATCCCGCAAGGTCAGGACCAGGCCGCCAACCGTGCTGTCCTGGCGCAGGTCGCTGCACCGGACCTCGACCTGGACGGTCTTTCCGTCGGCACGGGGAATCCGCCAGTCCCCGCAAGACTTGTTGCCGGTATGGTCGCGCATGCTGGCCAGCCCGGCGGCCACGATGTCCCGCTCCGCTGGCCCGACCAGGTCCAGCAGCTGGGCGCCCTCCACCTTGACGTCGCCGAAGATGGCGGTGGCCGATGGCGTCGCGTAGCGGACGTTTCCCATGTCGTCCACGATCAGGATCGCGTCGGACGTGTCCTGGACCAGGGTGCGGAAGTACGCCTGGTTGCCTTGCCTGATCACTTCCCGGCTCAGCGTCAGGCGTTCCACGGCCAGGGCGGCCTGGCTGGCCAGGATCTCCATGGTGGCGGACAGGTCGGCGAGGGTCCGGTGTTCGCCGGATACGGCGAGTATCCCGATCAGCGGATCGCCAGAGGGCCGGTCCCTGAGCGTGAGCGGGCATAGCAGGACGGCGTCCGCACCCGGCCGCAGCGACGTCGCCAGCTCGCCGAGATCGGCGACGGTCAGCAGCCGTGGGCGTGGTCCCCTGAGCAGGTGCAGCCAGGTCTCGGCCCGCCAGCGAAGCTGGATGTGGTCGCCGTCGCTACCGTCGGCAACGGTGAGCGATTCATCGTCGCGGACGGCGAGCAGGACCTCGCCTGGCGGGTGCGCGGCATGCCTCGGGCCGAGCAGGTCGGCCGCGGAGAACTTAACGGCCGCGGCGGCCTCCTGCACCGTCACCGCCAACGCGAGCGAGGCACCGGCGCGCCGCAGCACGCGTTCCCGGTCCAGGGCGCGATGGTGCGAGGCCGCGACGTCCCACAGGCGGGAGAGGACGAGCAGGTACAGCAGGGCGGAGGACACCGCGATCACGCTGGAGTCGGTATTTCCGTTCTCCAGCGACTGGATCAGCAGCACGATCGGCGCTATGAACGACGCGAGCAGCAGCACCGCGAGCCGCAGCGGGGACACGTCGGCCGGCGGCCGGGACACCGGGCGGGTCAGGTCGGACATCGTCGGATGCAGCGCGGCGGCTCCCCAGGCGGTGTAGAAGATGGCCCAGCCGAGGTCGACGATCGTCCCGTTGTGGAACGTGCCATGCAGCTGGATAAGACCGTAGGAGACGTCGGACACCAGCAGCCCGATCGTGCCGGCCGTCAGCAGTTGCACGGACCTGGCCCGGACTGGCCCGGGCGCGAGCAGCCGGGCCAGCATGGCGATAACGAGGACGTCACCGAGCGGGTAGGCCATCGCGAAGCACTTCTGCACCCAGGAAAGCGATGAATTATGCACATTAGGCAGGACGATGTAAATCCAGGAAAGCAGGGCGAGTCCGACGGTTATCGTCAGCGCGTCGATGAGGCTTCGCCGGTCGCTCCCGGCGGTACGCCACCGGATGAAGATGAATACGCCGACCGCGTACAACGGATATGTCGAAAGATAGAGAATGTCGGCAAACGAGGGGAAAGATACGGTTACCCGCAGTACCTCGGTGAGGACCAGGAAGCTGAGCTGCCCGGCGACAAAGCTCAGGTTGGCAGCGGCCAGCAGTAGCCACGGCAGCATACGGGCGGGCCGGTTGATGACCACACCAGCCACGATGGCCAGCACGCCGCTGAGTCCCAGCGCTCCCCACGTCTCGGCGTGCAGGCCGGGCAGCGCGTAGTACAGCGCGACGAGCAGCGCCATCCATGCGATGTAACCCGCCAGCAGATTTCGCCGCAAAGTAGTCGTTATTATCCCACTCCCCTTCAGATGGCACCCAGTGTTCCCGCACTGTATTCCTGCCCCGATAACGGTGTTTGTATAGACGCCAATGTGCTGGTCAGGCTTTCAGCGGGAACTAACAGCAGACGGGGAAGAAACGCGATACGCACGGGGGAAAATTGTGGAAATACCCCAGTACGTCCACGATCTGTTCGACCAGCGCGCCGCCAGCCAGCCGGACTCGGTAGCGGTCGCCGCCGGTAAGTCCGAGCTGACCTATGCCGAGCTGGCTAGCTCGGCCAACCAGCTGGCCCACTACCTGCGCCAGGCCGGCGTGGGGCCCGGGATCCTTGCCGGGGTCAGCCTGGAGCGCGGCACCGACGTGATCCGGTGCCTGCTCGCGATCTGGAAGGCGGGCGGTGCGTACCTGCCGCTGGACCCCGCGCTGCCTGCCGCCAGGCTCGGCGACATCTGCGCGGAGGCTGGCCCGGCGGTGATCGTGACCGGCGGCGAGGTCGCGGACGTCCTCTCGCGAACCGGCGCGCGCCTGCTCCGAGCCGAAGATCTGGCCGCAGAGTCCGAGGATCTCCCGCGAACGCCGCCACGGGCCGGCCTGGAGCCGGAAACCATGGCCTACGCCATCTACACGTCGGGTTCCACCGGCCGGCCCAAGGGGGTGGCCGTTAGCCACCGGGCGCTGGCCAGCCAGATCCCTGACGTGCTGCGGGCATACCAGATCTCACCGCGGGACCGCGTCCTCCAACTGGCCTCGCTCGCCTTCGACACCTCGATCGAGCAGATGCTGGTGGCGCTGCTTGGCGGTGCCACGATGATGCTCCCGCCGCCGGGCACGGTCGCGCCGACCGACCTGCTGGGCTACCTGGCCGAGCAGGCAGTCACGGTCACCGACCTCACGCCCGCGTACTGGCATCAGCTGCTCGCGCTCACCGTGCCGGACGACGATCGGCTCGGCAGCCTCCGGCTGATGATCACCGGCGGCGAGCCGGCCAGCGCGGCGGACTGCCTGGCCGCCCTCCGCGCGGCCCCCAAGGCCCGGCTGGTCAACGCATACGGGCTGACCGAGACGACCATCACCTCCACGCTCTACGAGGTCAGGGCGGATGCCATCGAACCGGATCGGCCGGTTCCGGTCGGCCGGCCGCTCCCGCACGCGCGAGTCCTGGTCCTCGACGAGCGGCTCGGACCCGTACCGGCCGGGACCGCGGGTGCCATCTACATCGGCGGACCGGGCGTGGCCATGGGCTATCTCGGCCAGCCGGCCCGCACCGCCGAGCGGTTCGTGCCGAACCCGTTCGACGCGGCGGCAGGCGCCCGGATGTACCGGACCGGAGACATCGGCCGCTGGCTCGACGGCCAGAATCTGGAAGTCATCGGGCGGGCCGACCGCCAGCTCAAGGTACGCGGCTTCCGCATCGAACCCGCCGAGATCGAGAATGCCCTGACCGGCCACCCCGGCATCGCGCACGCGGCGGTCCTCGCCCACGAGCTCAGCCCCGGCAACGTCCAGCTCACCGCCTACTATGTCCGCCGCGACGGCTACTGCGGACCGGAGGGACTGTCCGGAGACCGGCTCAGGGCCTTCCTGGCTGACCGGGTGCCCGGCTTCATGATTCCCGCCGAGTTCATCGCGCTGCACCAGATACCGCGCACCCCCGACGGAGGGGTGGACCGGCAAGCCCTGGTCGTGCCCGCGGCTCAGGTGGCCGGCAGCACCGGCAGCGAGCCCTTCACGCCCACCCAGGCCGGCCTGTCCCACCTGTGGTCGAGGATCCTGCACAAGGACCGGGTCGGCCTCGACGATGACTTCTTCGCGCTGGGCGGCAACTCGCTGCTAGCCGCCGAGATGCTGGCACACGCGCGGGTGATGTTCGGGATCGGTCCCGGTTATGTCCGCCCGCTCACCCGCTGCCTGCTCCGCGACGCGACGCTGCGCGGCTTCTCCGCCGCCACGCAGGGGGCACGGGCCGGGAAGCTGAACGCCAGCGGCCATGAGTCGCACATCGACTTCGTCAAGGAGAGCGTGCTCGACCTCCCGGTCAAGCCGGACTGGCGGGATCCGCCGGACTGGCAGGACCCGCATCACGTGCTGCTCACCGGCGCGACCGGGTTCTTCGGCGTGCACCTGCTCCGCGAACTGCTCGCCTCGACGGACGCGCAGGTGCATTGCCTGGTGCGGGCGCACGACATCTCGCACGCGCGGCACCGGATCAAACTGGCCGCCGGCCGCTACCGGGTCGGCGACCTGGATCCGTCCCGCGTCGTAGTGGTACCTGGCGACCTGGCCGAGCCGAGGCTCGGGCTGTCCGCCAGTGACTTCTGTCAGCTGGCGCGGACCTGCGACGTCATCTACCACGCTGGCGCCCTGGTCAACTTCATCTACCCGTACACGGAACTGCGTTCGGCCAACGTGACCGGAACGCGGGAAGTGATCCGGATGGCCTGCCTGCACCGAGGCATCCCCGTGCACTACATCTCGACGACAGCCGTGCTCGCCGGTTTCGGTGTGATGGGCGTGCGCGAGGTCACCGAGGACACCCCGCTCGCCTACGCCGACCAGCTCGGCATCGGCTACGTGGAGAGCAAGTTCGTCGCGGAAGAACTGCTCAGGAAGGCCAGCCGAGCAGGCCTGCCAGTCGCCATCTACCGGCCGCTGGACATCGTGGGAGACCGCCGCGACGGCACCTGGAACACCGCGACGGAGATGTGCGCGCTGATCAGGTTCATGGCCGATACCGGCCTGGCGCCGGACATCGACCTGCCGCTCGACTTCGTCCCCGCTGATGTCTGCGCGGCCGCCGTCCGCTACATCTCGACGCGGGTAGGGGCCGCCGGCGATACCTACCATCTGTCCAGCCCGCGATACGCGCTGCTCGGCTCCCTGATCGACCGGCTCCGGCGGTACGGGTACCGGGTCGATGCCGTCCGCTACGACGAATGGGTGGCGGGCCTGGTGCGGCACGCCGCCCGCAACCCGGGCCACCCGATGACACCGTTCGTGCCGCTGTTCGTGGACAAGTGCGCCGGCTCCGACCTCACGGTGGCCGAGATGTACCTGGAGCACGTGTTCCCCGCGTACACCAGGACGCACCTGGTTCAGGGGCTGGGCGGCAGCTGCATCTCGTTCCCGCCGGTCGACGCCGAACTGTTCGACCTCGCCATCGGCCGCCTGATGGAAAGCGGCTTCCTGAAACCGCCGCGTGAGGAGTAACCACGATGCCGATCAGCCGTGTCCCCGACTGGGACAGTTTCGAGATCGCGCCGGAGGCGGTGGACTGCCCGGTGGCGTTCTGCGCCGACCTGAGCCCGGACAGCGTGCTGACCGCGTACCGGCGCGGGATCGTCCCGTTCCCCGCGGCCACCGAATACCTGCGCGACGTGAACGAGTTCCGCTACGAGGACGCGGTCGAGTCGGGGCTGATCGGCCTGGTCGGCGCCCCGGACGAGGACCCGTACTGGGCCGCCTGGTGGTGCCCCGATCCGCGTCCGCTGATCGGCGTCGACGGGGTCCACCTCGGCCGCAACACCAGGAAACGGCTGCGCCGCGGCGACGTGTGGACGACCGCGGATCAGGCCTACCAGCGGGTCGCCGAGCAGTGCCGGGACGGACGCGAGCCGCGCTGGCTCACCGACACGCTGCTGGAGAGCATGGTCGAACTGCACAGGGAAGGCTGGGCGCACAGCATCGAGGTGTGGGAGGACGGCGACCTGGTCGGCGGCGCGCTCGCCGTCGGCGTGGGCCGCATGCTGAGCGGCGACTCTATGTTCAGCCGCCGCCCTGACGCGGCCAGGATCGCCGTCGCGGACATGGCGGCACGATTCGCCGAGGCAGACGGACTGGTCATCGACGCGCAGTGGGACAGCCCGTTCCTGCGCTCGCTGGGCGCCGAACTCCTGCCGCGGGACCTCTACCTGAACATGCTGTCCGTCCCCGCCGCCCGCGCCGCGCTCCCCGCACAGCGCCTCCCCACACAGCGCCTCCCCGCCAGCCGCCTCCTAGACCCCGCGGACTGATCCGGGTCCTCATCACGACTTAGCCTGTCAGCCGTCCACCCATACCGGACAAATGGTGCGCGAAAGCAGTCATCTCACAGGCAAAGCGCGGAGAGCGTGGGATTCGAACCCACGGTACCGGTCACCCGGTACAGTAGTTTTCAAGACTACCGCCATCGGCCACTAGGCGAGCTCTCCATGCGCGCGCCACAACACGCGCGCGTACCAAGAGTACGGCTCATCAACCCGACCTGGAAATCAGGCGGCGGGGCCAGGCGAATCCGTCGCCCACGATGGCGGCGAGTTCCAGGTATGCCTGCGCGGTGCTCGCCGACAGCAGTTCGAGTTCCACCTCGGCGCCCTCTTCCAGATGCGAGTCGTACGGGATCCTGACCACGGCGCGGCAGCGCGCGGCGAAGTGCTGTTCGAGCCGGTCCAGGTCCACCGTGCTCTTGCTGCGCGGCCTGATCGCGGACAGGACGACCACGGCGTTGCGGACCAGTTCCCCGCACTCGTGCGCGTCCAGCCAGTCCAGCGTGGCGCTCGCGCTCCGCGCCCCGTCTACCGACGGCGAGCTGACCAGCACGATCTGGTCGGCCAGCCGGAGCACTCCGGCCATGGCGGAGTGCAGCAGGCCGGTGCCGCAGTCGGTCAGGCAGATCGAGTAGAAGTTCTCGAGCACCTGGGCGGTCGCGCAGTAGTCCTGGGCGCTGAATGCCACCGTCACAGCCGGGTCGCGATCCGAGGCGAGCACCTCCAGACGGCTCGGCGCCTGTGAGGTGAACGCGCGGACATCGGCGTACCTGCGTACCTGGGCGCGCTCGTTGAGCAGGTCCCTGATCGTCGCGGCGGTCTCCAGCCGCACCTTGTCGGATAGCGTGCCGCGGTCCGGGTTGGCGTCCACGGCGATCACCCGGTCGCCCCGGTACGTGGCGAGCGTGGCGCCGAGCCCGGCCACGGTGGTCGTCTTCCCCACGCCGCCCTTGAGGCTGAGCACGGCGACCCGGTGATGGCCGCCGGCGACCGGCGTCTTGACCCTGTTGATCAGGTCCCGGCGGTGTATGTCCGCGGCCGACTCGCCGATGCGGAACAGGCCGCCGGTGGCTCGGTAGACGACGCGCCGCCAGCCCGAGCCCGGCACCGATCGCTTGCCATGGAGCAAGAACTCGGTGGTCAGGCTGTCCGCGGTCTCAATGAACGGATCCCGGTCCAGCACCGGGAACGGCGGGACCGAAGGCCCGCGCTCGGGCAGCGGCCCCAGCGGCGGAGCGGGTTCCTCCCTGGGCAGCGGTGCGAACCCGGGACCGTGCGGATAGCTGTGCTCACGCGAGTGCTGGGTAAGAAAGGGCAGGAAGGGCGGCGGGACCTGCTCGCGGTTGTCTTCGTTACTGGTCATCACGATCGTCCCCTCGGGGGTGGGAGGAAAGTGCGGAAGGCGGGATAAAAGCGCAGGGCGGGAGGAGGGTGCGGGCCGTGTGCGGTGTATATCGGAAGTTAAGTCAGTGACATACGTTCTACTACCCTCAGCGATCGGCAAGTAACGCTAAGGAGCAGCCGTGCACGCAATCGTCATCACCAAACCGGGCGGCCCTGATGTGCTGCGATGGCAGCAGGTGCCCGACCCAGAGCCGGGGCCCGGTGACGTGCTCATCGAGATCGCCGCGGCCGGGGTGAACCGCGCCGACCTGATGCAGCGCCAGGGTTTCTACCCGCCCCCGCCGGGCGCCCCCCTCTACCCTGGCCTCGAGTGCTCGGGCACGGTCATCGGCACCGGCTCGGACGTGACCCGCTGGCAGGCGGGCGACCGGGTGTGCGCGCTGCTGGCGGGCGGCGGCTGCGCCGAGCGGGTGGCGGTTCCGCAGGGCCAGGTGCTCCCGGTCCCCGCGGGCCTGTCCGTCCAGCACGCGGCGGCCTTCCCCGAGGTCGCCTGCACCGTGTACTCGAACGTGTTCCAGCTGGCCAGGCTCCAGCCGGGCGAACTGCTGCTCGTGCACGGCGGCGGCAGCGGCATCGGCACGTTCGCGATCCAGCTGGCCAGGGCCGCCGGGGCCAGGGTCGCCTGCACGGCGGGATCGCCGGAGAAGCTGGCCAGGTGCCGGGAGCTGGGCGCCGAGATCACGATCAACTACCGCACCGAGGACTTCACCGACCGGATCAAGGCCGAAGGCGGCGCCGACGTGATCCTCGACATCATGGGCGCCAAGTACCTGCACCGGAACATCGACGCGCTCGCCGCCAACGGCCGCCTGGCGATGATCGGAATGCAGGGTGGCACCAAGGCCGAGATCGACCTCGGTTTGATGATGGCCAGGCGGGCCACGCTGATCACGACAAGCTTGCGGGCCCGGCCGGTACCGGAAAAGGCGGCGGTCGTGGCCGGCGTCGAGGCCGACGTGTGGCCGTACGTCGCCGAAGGGAAGATCGCCCCGGTGATCGAGACCGAGCTGCCGATAACAGAGGCGGCCGAGGCGCACCGGCTGATGGCGGCCAGCGGGCACGTCGGGAAGATCTTGCTCCTGACTGGGCCATAAGCACGTGGCCATAAGCTAAGAGGATGAGCGACGCCATGAACGCTGAATCCGACGAGCACCCGCAGATCATGGTCATCGGTCCCGATGGCATGGCAGTCGGCGGGGGCGACGATGAGGAACTGGGGACCACGTCCGAGCGGCCGGTGACGGAGATGGTCGAGAAACCGGCCAAGGTCATGCGCATCGGGAGCATGATCAGGCAGTTGCTCGAGGAGGTCAGGGCGGCTCCGCTGGATGAGAAGAGCCGGGCCAGGCTCAGGCAGATCCACACCACCTCGATCAAAGAACTCGAGGACGGCCTCGACCCGGAGCTGGTCAATGAGCTGGAACGGCTGTCGCTGCCGTTCACCGAGGACGAGCTGCCCACCGAGTCCGAGCTGCGGGTCGCGCAAGCCCAGCTGGTCGGCTGGCTTGAGGGCCTGTTCCACGGCATCCAGACGATGCTGGCTGTCCAGCAGATGGCGGCCCGTTCGCAGCTGGAGCAGATGCGTCGGGCCCTGCCGCCGGGGATGGTCCCGCAGGAGCAAGAGCAGCAGCAACACCCCGGCTCTGGCCCGTACCTCTAGCCAGCTAAGGTCGGCCAGCTAAGGTCGGCCGAACCGGAGCCGGCCAAGCCAGGCGGCGGCGTCGGCGAACTCCGCGTCCGACGTGCCGGGCCGGATGTGCGTGCTGCCCCCGTCGCAGCGCGGGTAGCTGCCGAGGAAGCGCACCTCCGTGCAGACCCGGCGCAGGCCGATCAGCGCTTCGCCGACCCGGGCGTCATCGAGGTGGCCCTCACAGTCGATGAAGAAGTAATACTGGCCGAGCCGGTCGCCGGTGGGCCGGGACTGGATCGTGGTCAGGTTGATGCCGCGGACCGCGAACTCGGTGAGGAACTCGAGCAGCGCGCCTGGGCGGTCGTTGGCGAGGAACGCGGCGACCGAAGTCCGGTCGGTCCCGGTGGGCGCGGCCAGCGGTCCCGGCGGCCCGACGACGATGAACCTGGTGATCGCGTTGGCCCGGTCCTGGATCTCGTCGGCGAGGATGGCCAGGCCGTAGCGGCCGGCCGCGAAAGCGCCGGCCAGCGCGGCGTCGAGCTGGCCGTGCTCATCGGGAGTGGCCCCGACGAGCCTGGCGGCTTCCGCGTTGGACGCGGTCGGCAGCCAGTCGGCATCCGGCAGGTTCGCGGCGAGCCAGCCACGGCACTGCGGCATCGCCTGCGGATGCCCGCCGACCCGCTTGATGTCACCGAGCTCGGTACCGGGCCGTGCCAGCAGCGCGAACGTGATCGGCAGGTGCACCTCGGCCTCGATGACCAGCCCGGCGCCGGTGACCAGGTCGTCCAGCGTGGCGGCGACGATCCCCTCGACCGAGCTCTCGATCGGCACGACGGCCCGTTCGGCCGTACCGTCCCTGACCGCGGCCAGCGTGGCCGCGATGGTCGGGCAGGGCAGAACGTCAACCGCCGGGTCAACCTTGCGGAGCGCTGCCTCGGTGAAGGTGCCTTCGGGTCCTAGATAGGCATACGGCATGTGCCCATGATGCCAGTCTTACGGGACGGGCACGGACCGCCGGGGGCGGATCTTGACGGCATTCGTCTCGATAGCTTCCTCGGCCGACGGCAGGCCCTTGCCCAGCCGGGCCGAGCGCACCGCCTGCTCCTCTTCCGGCGACAGCGGCTGCGTCCCCTCACCGCCCCGGATGACCTTCGCATACGTGCGGGTCTCCGAGCGGCCGTTGATCGAGCTCATCACGACGCCGTCACCCAGCGAGTTCAGCAGGGCGACCGAGAAGGAGAGCTGACCGGACATCTCGCTCAGCGCGTCGTAACGGACGACAGCGAGATCACGCAGCGCCAAAGGGTCGACGGTGCCGCGGGATCCGACGCTGCCCTGGATGAGGTCAGTGCATTCCCTGACCGCCCGGCTGGCTCGCCGGTGGGCGACCAGTCCCAGCAGGATCCCGATCGCCCCCGCGAGCGGGCCGAATACTTCGAACGCTACTACCGGTGTCACCAGACGCACTGTACTCCTTCCGCACAGTAATCACTGTGATCGCCACGACATCAGCAGTACCAGCCACACCACTTCGGCGGCGAGGACCACCGGCGCTACCCCATTCCTGAACACTGGCTGCAGCCAGCCGAGCCCAGGCGGCGTGTGCACGCCGGTGGATCGCGCGGGGAGGTACGCGAAGCCCAGCACCGAGGTACGGATGAGCAGCAGCCAGTCGATCCGCGTGGCGGGGACCAGGGCGAGGAACGCCCAGCCGAGCGCGTCGTACCAGGGCAGGACGTACGGCCAGGCGAAGAGCCAGCCGACCACCAGCGCCAGCGGCAGTGTCGGTGTCGGTGTCAGTGTCAGTGTCGGTGTCAGCCGCTGGCATCGCGCGGTAGGCACTTCCCCCTGGTCAGGACGCGCCATGCCGCGGCCAAGCACCACTGCCGTTATGACTACCAGGATTACTGCCAGCACGATCGCGCCGACTCGCACGATATCGGTCGCCACGGGGTAGCCGGCCGCGTGCTCAAGGCCGGTGCGGATCACCCGCCAGGGCGAACCGATCGAGACCATGTCGCTGGCCTTCGACGTGTCCTCGAGCATCGCGGAGCCGCCGAGCGCGAGTGCGATACCGGCCGGTATCGCGAACCCGGCCGCGAGCGCTGCCAGCAGCGGCAGCAACCGCTCTCGCCGCCGCCACAACGCGGCCGCCAGGGCGGCGGCGAGGCCGAGCCCGACCAGGGCTGCCGTCACCTTCACCGCGAACCCGAGGCCGATGAGCAGCCCGGCCACCGCGGCGCGCGCTACGGTCGGTTCCCCCGCCCCGTACAGCACCGCCGCCGCGGCGACGCAGAACACGATCATCTGCACGTCCACGTGCCCGCCCGCCACCAGGACCTGGAGCAGCAGCGGGTTGGCGGTCCACAGCAGGACGGAGCGAAGCTGCCGGTCCGGCCGCCCGCGGGTCATCCAGTGCAGCAGCAGGGCGGTCCCGGCGAAGGCGGCCAGGTTCGCCAAGTCGAGCAGGAACACGGTGAGCCGCGCGGAGGTGCCGGCGATCAGCGAGGCCAGGCCCTGGATACCGGTTGCCAGCGGCCCGTACACCGAAGACTGGTTGCGCCAGTCCTGTACCGCCCTGGCCACCGGGTCACCAAGGTTGATCAGCTGCTGCGGCCTGGTCAGGTACGGGTTGTGGCCGGTCACCAGCATGCGCCCGTACGCGGCGTAGCTGAGCGGGTCCGACGATCCGAATGGCGGCACCAGCGTGAGCAGCACGGCGGCGGCCAGGCCGGCCAGCAGGAGCGGGCGGGCCGGGATCGTCCAGCCGGCCCGCATCGCGCGCAGCGTGAGGAACAGGCCGAGCGCCCCGGCCGCCAGAGCGAACGCGGTCAACCCGACGCTCAGATAGTCGCCGACGTGATCGGGGAGGTAACGGTGCAGGTCGAAAGCCCATGGCGGCTGGCCGGGGCGCCCGGGCAGCACCGGTTCCATGGTCGAAGGTCCGGCCACCGCTACCAGGAACGTCGCGAGGACACTGACCCCGATCGCCGCCAGTCCGGCGGGTCCTCCCCGCGCCTTCATCGACGCGTGGCGAGTGCCCTGGCGACGTCGGTGAGCTGACGGGCTCGGTGCAGCTGTGCCCGCAGGTCGGTACCGCTGGCCCGGTGCGCCAGATCCACCTCGACCTCGCTGATCCGCATGCCTTTGCGCATCAGGTCAATGGTGAGCGCGGTCTCGATCCCGAACCCGTGCGCGAGCGGGCGGGCGGCTTCGAACGCGGCCCTGGTCAGGCACCGCTGGCCGTTGAGCGGCTGCCGCGGCTGCCAGCCGGTGGCACGCTGAATGCCCTTGCCCGCCAGGCCGACCACCATGCCGTGGCCACCGAGCTTGACCGTCGTGGTGAAGATGGCGATCGTCATGTCCGCCGCGCCAGTCAGGATCGGCTCGGTGAGCGGACCCGCGCGTTCCGCCGTATCGCCCAGATCGGCGTCCAGAAAGAGCAGGTGCCGGTACGGGATCCCCTCCTGCTCATCGAGCAGGCGGACGGCTTCGGCGCCGGATTCCATCGCCGCGCCCTTGCCCCGGTTGCGGGCATGCCGCATGACGGCGGCGCCGGCCTCTCTGGCGCGCCCGGCCGTGGCGTCCCGTGAACCGTCGTCAACCACGACAACGAGGCCCACGCCGGGAATCGAGTTGGCCGCGCCGACAGTCGCCTCTATCCGGTCCGCCTCATTCCACGCGGGAATGACGACAGCGACCTCACGCGCGTCTGGCATGAGGCGATCGTATTAGTTTTGCGGGACTGCGGACTTGATGCGCTTCAGATCGGCGTCATCGACGAGAGTGAACACCGAGTCCAGACCGGTTACCTGAAGGATCTTCCGCACCGCGGGCTTGGGAGAGGCGATCTCAAGCTCGCCACCCCGCTCGCGCGCGCGGCGCAGGCAGGAGAGCAGCACATTCATGCCGGTCGAGTCGCAGAACTCGACTCCTGACATGTCAACCACAACCCTGGCGGGCTTGCCGTCGGCAATCAGCGCCGCGAGCTCGCCGTGCAGCCGCGGAGCGGTATAGAGGTCGATTTCGCCGGAAATGGTCACGATCGTGTGATCATCGTGAGACCGGCTCGAGACATTTAGCTCCACGTGCCGAACCCTACCGTGCCTGGCGCCAAGAAGCCAGGCCGCTACGCTGAGTACGTAAATAGTTTGTAATCTGTTAGCTAAGCGGAGCGTTAGGTAACCGGCCGGGTCAGCCGGCCGCGACGAGCCACTCCTCCGGCAGGCCAGCCGGCTCCCTCGCCACCGGGCAGCACAGGCTGCGCGGCCCGCCGCGGCCGCCGGTAAGTTCGCTGGCTGGCACCCGGATTACCTCGATGCCGCACTCGCCGAGCCTGGCATTGGTCGTCACGTTGCGCTCGTGCGAGATCACGGTCCGCGGCCCGAGCGCGAGCAGGTTGCCCGCGTCGTCCCACTGATCGCGGCCGGCCGCCGGCTCCAGGCCCGTCTCGACAACCCGGAGCCTGTCCACGCCGATCGCGTCGGCCATCGCGTCGAGAAACGCCCTGGGATGCGACACGCGCAGTTCGTCGCCGCGGCTGGTGATCGCCCGGGCGGTCAGCGAGTAGGCGGTGGCCGGCCGCATCAGCACCGTGTCGGTGTCCAGCATGGTGCAGACGGTGTCCAGCCGGGTGCCTGGCTGGCCGCAGTCGAGGGCGACAGCCAGCACCGTATGCGCCAGGTCCGCGTCGAACACCTGCCTGGCCAGCCGCTCCACTCCCGGTGGCGCGATCTGGCCGCACCAGCCCACCGCGATCACGCCAGGCGCCACCAGCAGCACGTCCCCGCCCTCGAGCGGTTCCATGTCGGCCTGGTAGAGAGTCTTGGTCCCCGCGAACAGCGGATGGTGGCGGTAGATGAGGCCGGCCAGCTGGGCCTCCCGTCGCCGGCCTTGCCGCCGCGGGCTGGCGACGGCCACCCGGTCACCGATCCACACGCTGGTATCCCTGGCGAACACCAGGTTCGGCAGCGGTTCGAGGATGAAGTCGGCGGGGCTCAGCATCTGGTAGACGGCACCGCGACCGCCCTTGAACTCGCCGGCCATCAGCCCGCCGATGAGCACTTCGGCCAGGTCCTCCGGGGTCAGGTAGTGCAGGTACCGGCGCACCTGCTCGCCCAGATCCGCTCCGAGGGTGACCGACTGGAGCGCCGCCGCCGCGGCCTCATGCCTGGCAGGTGCGTACTCGAGCACATCCTGCAGCAGCTCGGTCAGGTAGAGCACCTGCACGCCGTGGTCGCGGAGCGTCTGCGTGAACTGGTCGTGCTCCTGCCGCGCCCGTTCGGCCCACGGCATGCCCGCGAACACCAGCTGGCTGGCATTACGCGGAGTGATCCGCCTCAGCTCCGCGCCCGGCCGATGCACGATTACGCTCAGCAGCCGGCCGACTTCACTGTCAGCACCCTGAAATCCCGACACTTGCCCGATCCCCCGAATTACCACCCCGGGCCACCCCCGTAACCCGGGTCAAGCCGGCTATCCGCCCCCGGATGCCGCCGCCGAGAGGCCAACCCGACTCATCTGGGGGGCGGGGATTTCCGCCCAGACGGTGGTGCCCTCGTCGTCGCAGCGGGTGCCCCAGTGCCGGGACAGCCGTTCCACGATCCTCAGCCCGCGACCGCCCGTGGTCGACTGGCTCAATTCCCCCATCTCGGGCATGGTCGACGCTCCGCCGTCCTTGACCGAGACCAGCACAGCGCCTTGATCCAGCTGCCACCAGACGCGGATCATCGCGCCCGGCAGCGGCCTGGCATGTCGCAGTGCGTTACTGAGCAGCTCACTGACCACCACCGCCGCGTCGCCGATGGCCGCCTCGAACACCCCGGCCGCCGCGAGGTCACAGATAAGGTGACGCCGAGCGACTCCTGCGCTTGACGGAGCGAATGGGAGCTGTAGCATGCTCGACTTAGTCACCTCCCTGCGCCCTCAACCGCCTGGCCTCAGCGGTGTCCGGTTTTAACCGAACCCGCTACGAGCGGAAATGCCCCGTGCGCGTGCTCCGGAAACACGCGAACCCGGCAGATATCTGAACGGTAACGGCTACTGCCCGCAAACCCCCGGCGGCCTCGGCCGCTGCCGCCGGCACGGTAACGTCTGTCCGTGAGCGTTGAGAGTCCAAGATGAATGATCGAGTGCGCGACATAGGTGGTCCCGGCACACTGACCGATGAGCAGCCCGTCGACGACGTTTCCCCGGAGACGTACGACGGAATGTCGCTGGCCGAGCTGGCCAAGGAGTACAACCTCCGGCCCAGCGCGGCCCGTCCCAGCATGCTCGCGTACGCGCGCCAGCTATGGGACCGGCGTCACTTCATCATGGGTTTCGCCACGGCGCGCAACGTGGCCATGTACACCGAGGCCAGGCTCGGCCAGCTCTGGCAAGTGCTCACGCCGCTGCTGAACGCTGCCGTCTACTACCTGATCTTCGGCAAGATCCTGGACACCTCGCGTGGCGTGCCGAACTTCATCTCGTTCCTCATCACCGGCATCTTCGTATGGAACTTCACCCAGCGTTCGTTCATCACCGCATCCCGGGTAATGCCGGATAGCCTGCCGCTGATCAGGGCGCTCCCGTTCCCGCGCGCGTGCCTGCCGGTCGGCTACGTGATCATCGAGCTGCAGCAGCTGCTGATGTCGATGATCATCCTCGCCGTGATCGTGCTCTCCTTCGGCGAGCCGCTCACCTGGTACTGGCTGCTGGCGATCCCGGCGCTGCTGCTGCAGACCGTGTTCAACGCGGGCATGGCCCTGTTCCTGGCCCGGCTCGGCTCCGGCGCGGACGACTTCAGCCAGCTGATGCCGTTCCTGGTCAGGACCTGGATGTACACGTCCGGTGTCATGTTCAGCATCCAGACGGTCAAGTCGCTGCAGGGGCACCAGACACTGACCTACATCCTGCAGGCGGCCAACCCGGCGGCGGTGTACATCAGCCTGGTGCGCTACGCGATCTTGTGGTCACAACGGATCTCCTGGCCAGGCAGCAAGCCGTACAACGAGACCAACTGCCACCTGTACCGGATCGCGACCAAGGGCCCGCACCTGTATGACAGCGCGTACTGCCACGGCACGATCTCGATCGGCGGATTGTGGCTGTGGGGCATCGGCTGGGCGGTCGGCGCGCTGGTGGTCGGTTACGTGTTCTTCTGGCAGGCGGAAACGAGGTATGGCCGTGGCTAACCCCACCGTTGTGGTCGACGACCTGCACGTCGTCTACCGGGTTTACGGAGCGGGCGGCGACAAGGGCACGGCCGCTACCGCGCTGATGCGCGTGGTCAAGCGCCAGCGCCGCCCGTCGGTGCGCGAGGTGCACGCGATCAAGGGCGTCTCGTTCGTGGTCAATCACGGCGACGCGATCGGCATAATCGGCAGGAACGGGTCGGGGAAGTCCACCCTGCTGCAGGCTATCGCCGGCCTGCTCCCGCCGGAACAGGGCTGCGTCTACACCAGCGGGCAGGCGGCCCTGCTCGGCGTGAACGCGGCACTGCTCGACGACCTGACCGGCGAGCGGAACATCGTGCTCGGCTGCCTGGCCATGGGCATGAGCAAGCAAGAGGTGAAGGACCGCTACCAGTCGGTCGTCGACTTCTCCGGGGTCGACCCCACCTTCATCAACTACCCGATGCGGACCTACTCCACCGGTATGGCGCAACGGCTCAGGTTCTCCATCGCGTCCGCGAAGACCCATGAGATCTTGATGATCGACGAGGCGCTGGCGACGGGCGATGCGAACTTCCGTGCCAAGAGCCACCAGAAGATCATGGAACTGCGCGGCCAGGCCGGCACCGTGTTCCTCGTGGCGCACAACCTCGCCGAGGTCGAGGCCAGTTGCAACCGGGTCATCTGGCTGGAGAAGGGCAAGATCGTGATGCAGGGCGACGATGTCCCCGCCATCGTCGACGCCTACCTAGAGGCCACCGGCGGCGAACCGCGCAAGCGGGAGAAGGTGGCGGCGGTCCTAGAGGACGGGCACACCGCCTGACGCTTAGGGCACCGCGGCACTGGGTCGGGGTCGGCACTGGGTCGGGGTCGGTCGGGGTCGGGGTCGGTCGGGGTCGGTCGGGGTCGGATCATCACGGTAGTTTTACCCAACGCGGCAAATAATGTTGCTCTGAGCAGGTATTTCTACCGTGTTGGACCTTATTGCCGCGTTGTTTGACCTCCCGGACCCCCATTGTCGCGGGCGGCGACCCGGAGTCACCCCCACGGGCGCATCAGCCACAACGGCATCACGGGCCGCAACCGCACAGCGTCGGGCCCTTTCAGCATGGCGGACCGAAGGGCAACGCCCGACCAAACGTGGGGCTGACGCTACAACTGGGGCGCGGGAGGCAGGCTGGGCCCGGGGGGCAGGCTGGGCGCGGGAGGCAGGCTGGGCGCGGGAGGCGCGGACGGGG
>DASXDG010000150.1:0-16936 GCA_036490795.1 Streptosporangiaceae bacterium | reverse complement strand
GCGGCCCAGCCGTTGACGCAGATCCTCGATGACGTCGTCGGGCACCGCGATGGTAAATGGCTCAATCGGCACATGATGATCTTTCCACAGGCCGAACAGGGCATCGGCGATGCCAGCTGGGCCAGGCTTATTCCGTTGCCGTGCCGACGACATTCCCGCCAGCTGGGATGAACGCACCGTCTGCGCGCGGCACCGCGAACTGGTCGCGGGGCTCGACCTCGATACCCCGTCGAAGGGCGCGCTGGGCTGGCGGACCGAGCCGGTCACGTTGCGCTGGGTCCTGTTCCACCTGCTGGAGGAGACCGCGCGGCACAACGGTCACCTCGACATCCTGCGCGAGCTGGCCGACGGGGTGACCGGCAGGTAAACCCGGCCGGTGACCAGCTGGCGACCCGCGTCCTCAGCTGGTCACCGGCATAAGTCGATCCAGTAGCGACGGACCGGGCGGCCGCCCACGGTGTCGACCGAATCGAGCTGGCCGCCGCACCGCTCGATGACGGTGGCCGAACCCACGTTGGAGTCCTCGCAGATCACTAGCACCCGGTCCACGCCGACCGAACGCGCGATGATCACGCTCTGCCGCAAGATCTCCGTCGCGTAGCCGTGCCGGCGGTGTTCTGGCAGGACCGCGTAGCCGATGTGGCCGCCCTCGGCCTTGAGGTGATCGTTCAGCTCATGCCGGATGGAGGCGCGGCCGACCAGTTGCCCGTCGGCGGCGGCGCCGAGGAACGTGGCAGGCACGAAGCCGGCCGGGAGCCGGTCGCCGCGACGCTGCCGGTCAAGCAGCCGCAGGTAAGAGTCCCACGGCATGCCCGCCTGGTAGTCGAGGGCGAAGGTGAAGCCGTCGCCGGCCAGCAGTGCCTGCTGTCCCGCGATAACCGCCGTCTCGTCGCTGGATCGCAGCGGCCGGAGCCGGAGTCCACTGGGGCCTGAGTTCATATCTGTCACGTTATCGTCAGCCGGTATCGTCAGGCCGGCTGGAGCGTCTCCACGGTGCCGCTCAGCCGGGCGCGTGCCCGCCCGGGCCAAACGACCCGGTGGAGATGAGACGGTCATTGTGCACCCTCCTGGCGGGCTAGTAGTGCGGCGCCGGCCAGGCCGGCCCGCATGCCATGCCGCGCGATCACCACCTCGGGTACCGGCTGAACGCACACCCGCGACGCGAGCGCGGGGATGAGCGGGTCGAGCAGGAACGAGCCGCTGACCGCGAGCCCGCCACCGAGCACGATCCGTTCCGGAGCGAGCAGCCCGGTGAGCACGGTAAGCCCGTCCGCCAGCGCGAAGACGGCGTCGTCCCACACCGTTCGCGCGCGCTCGTCGTACGAGGCGGCACGCTCCACCTCAAGCGCGCCGGCCACCGGCGATCCGCTCACCGCCGCGTAGGCACGCGCGATCGAGGACGCCGAGGCGATCGCCTCCACGCAGCCGCGCGCCCCGCAGCCGCAGGGCGGCCCATCCGGCCTGACCACGACGTGCCCGATCTCGCCGGGCTGGCGGCGTCCGGCTCCGCGCAGCAGCCGCCCGCCGGAGACCAGCGCCGCCGCGATCCCGGTGCCGATCGCCACGAACGCCATGTCGGAACAGCCCTGGCCGGCTCCGGTCGCCCATTCGGCCCAGCCGGCGCAGGTCACATCGTGATCGACGGCGACGGGGATGCCCCACGCCCGGTCCAGCCGGGCGCCGGCGTCGAGGTCGGCCCAGCCGATATTCGCGCTGTATACGGCGATCCTGCGGTCCCGGTCCACGATGCCGGGCACGATCACGCCAGCACTGGTGACCGGCCCGCCGGCCGTGGCGATCAGTGCGGCGCCGAGCGCCGCCACGGCGTCGAGCGCCGCCGCGCCCTTGGGCGTGGGCACGCTGCCGCCGCGGACCGCCGCGCCGGACTCGTCGGCGATCTCCGCCTTGATCGTCGTGCCGCCCACGTCGACGGCTAGGACAAAGGTCACGGACTAAGAATGACCGAACGTTCGAGGTGCCTGGGCCGACTTGGATCAAGTCCTAGATCTCTGGCCCGGAGCAGGCACGTCAGGTGAACCCTGACAAGTTCGGCCATCGGGTCCATATCGCCGTACTCCAGGTGCGCGCCGGTGGCCGCCACGTCGCGCTCGAAGCCCGGCACCAGCGGGCCGAGCACCCATACCGCTCGCCCCGGCTCCGCGATCGCGATCGGCCCGTGCCGGTATTCGGTCTCGTGGTAAGACTCGGCCCAGGACTGGGTGGATTCACGCAGCTTGAGCGCGGCTTCCTCGGCCAGGGCGGCACCGAGGCCCATCCCGGTGAACGTTATCTGCCCCGCGTAACGCACTTTGTCCAAGTGCGATTCCCGCTCTTCTAGAACGTCACTGGCCTGCGCGATCACCGGTCCTAGATCCTCGCCCAGGTGAGCGCGGAGCAGGGCGAGCACGGATGTGGCGAACCGCGTCTGCACCACGGAAGCCTCGTCGAACCCGGGCAGCGCGATCGTGTCGGCCAGGTCGTGTACCGGCGTGCCCTCGGTCGCCGTGATCGCGGTTGCCGGACCATCGTGGCCGTCCAGCGCGGCCAGCACCTCGGTCGTGGTGCCCGACCTGGTGATCGCGACCAGCCGGTCGTAGCCCCGGCCGAGCCGCGCCTCGCTGGCCGGCCAGGCGTCCGTCACGCCGAGACCGCGGTTCTCCCGCAGCCACGAATACGCGCGGGCGATGTACAGCGAGGTGCCGCAGCCGATCACGGCGACCCGCTCGCCGGGACGCGGAAGTTTCCCGCGATGCCGGCCCGCGCCGGCCGCCGCCGTCTGCCAGCAACCGGGCTGTGACCGGATCTCGGATTCGAGTACGGAATCGGGCATGCCCGGTTCATCCCCAACGTAGCGATGGTTGAAAAGTTACGTTGACCCATTGTTCGATGTGAATGAGTGACCTACGCTGCTGCAATGACTCCCCGCCGGCTTGCTTCAGCGATCTTCCTCGCGGCGGCGTGCGCGCTGGCCGCCGGTCCCGTCGCATCGGCCTCTTCCGGCAGTGGCTCGGGTTCTACGCTGCGCATCGAGGCGGACACGTCGTTCAACACGTTCAACCCGTTCACCGCGTACTACCAGGCGGACCTGGACGTCCTCCAGGTGATTTACCCGACGCTGACCCAGACCGGTCAGGACGGCAGTCCCGTGCCGTACCTGGCCACCTCATGGTCGATCTCGGCCGACCACCTGACCTGGACGTTCAAGATCCGGCAGGGGCTCAAGTGGACCGACGGCACGCCGATCACCGCGTCGGACGTGGCCTGGACCTACAACCTGATCATGACCAGCCAGGCCGCGGCCACGGCAAACGGATCGCTGGTGCAGAACTTCGCCAGCGTGTCCGCGCCGAACGCGAGCACGTTCGTGGTGCGTACCAAGCAGCCGCAGGACAACGTCCCCTACATCGCACCGCTCATCCCCATCGTTCCCCAGCACATCTGGCAGAACGAGGTGAAGAACATCGGGACGTTCAAGAACATGACGTTCCCCGTGGTCGGCTACGGGCCATGGGTCGCGACCGGCTACGCACCGAACCAGTACGCGACGCTCACCGCCAACTCCGCGTACTACCAGGGCGCACCGAAATACCACACGCTGATCATCCAGTACTTCACCAGCTCAGACGCCGCTGTCGCGGCGCTGCGCAGCGGCCAGCTCGACTCGATCGATGACCTGACCCCCACCCAGTACGACTCGCTGAAGGGCGCCAAGGACGTCTCCTTGTACCCGTCGGAGTCCAACAGCTGGGACGCGATCGAGCTCAATCCCGGCGCGCGCACGCTGAGCGGCCAGAAGTTCGGCAACGGGAACCCGGCACTGCAGGACCCGGTCGTGCGCCAGGCGATCGCGCTGGCCATCAACAGGAACGAGCTGGTGACCAAAGTCGACGACGGGCTCGCTGTGGCCGGCGGTGGCTTCCTCACGCCCGCGTTCCCGCAATGGTGGTGGAAGCCGCCGGCGAACGACAACGACAACTATGACCCGGCGAAGGCCAACCAGATCCTGACCGCGGCCGGGTACAAGATGGGGCCTAACGGGGTGAGGATCGACCCGAAGACCGGCCAGCCGCTCGCCTTCAGGCTCGGCATCCACTCCGACAACGGTGACGACGCGCTGACCGCGCCTTACCTGGTGGACTGGCTGCAGGCCATCGGCATCAAGCTGACCGTGCAGGCGATGAGCTTCACCCAGCTGAACACCGACCTGCCCAAGGGCGACTGGGACATCTTGATGGACGGCTGGGCCACCGGCTACGACCCGTCGTACCTGCTCAGCATCGAGTCGTGCGGCACGCTGCCGACGAACCAGAGCACGCCGGGTAACACCGACGCGTTCTACTGCAACCCGGCCTACGACAAGCTGTACGACCAGCAGCTCACCGAGTTCGACCTGACGCAGCGGACACAGACCGTCGACCAGATGCAAAGCATCCTGTACAACGCCAACGTCGACGTCATCTTGTACTATCCCGACACGCTGCAGGCCGTGCGCACGACCGACACCAGCAACTTCTTCTTCGGCAAGAAGAACGGGCAGGGCTTCTACCCCCAGCAGAACGTCTGGATCAACTGGGCGTCGGCCACGCCGGTGGCCGCCGCGGGAGGCTCCTCGGACACCGGGCTGTACATCGGGGTAGCGGTCGCGGTCGTCGTCGTGCTCGGCGGCGGCGGGTTCATCGCGATGCGGCGGCGCTCTACCGCGGGTGAGCGCGAGTAGTGCGTTCTTCCCGTACTGACTTCGGCCTCTACCTGGGGAAGAAGGTCGGCGCGGCGCTGGTCAGCTTCGTATTCCTGCTGGTCGTCGGCTACCTGATCTTCAGCGTGATGCCGTCCAACCCGCTGGAGGCGCTGACCAGGGGCCACCAGACCAGCGCCGCGCAGATCGCGTTCCTGCGCAAGCAGCTCGGCCTGAATCAGCCTGCCTGGGAGCGGTTCGGTCACTTCGTGTGGAACACACTGCACGGCAACCTCGGCTACTCGTGGCAGTTCCAGGAACCGGTATCCACGCTGATCCTGCAGCGGCTGTGGCCGACCATCTTGCTGATGGGCAGCTCCACGCTGATCTCCATCTGGCTGGGCATGTGGCTGGGCATCCGCAGTGGCTGGCGTCCTGGCAGCATCTTGGACCGGGTCTCGTCCGGCGTCTCACTCACGTTCTGGTCGGTACCCACGTTCTGGCTCGGGCTGATCCTGCTGGTGCTGTTCGGGGTGGGGTTCGGCCCCATCCCGGCGCTGTTCCCGGTCGGCGGGATGACCACGCCGGGGTCGGCGGGCGGGTTCGCGCTCTCGCACATCGTCGACGTCATCCGGCACCTGGTGCTGCCGTGCCTGACCCTGGTGCTGGTGATCTTCGCGCAGTACGTGACGATCATGCGCTCCTCGATCATCGACGAGCTGGGCAGCCCGTACCTGCTGACCGCGCGGGCCAAGGGCCTGCGCGACTCCGATATCCGGCGCAGGCACGCGGTGCCGAACGCCATGCTGCCCACGGTCACGATCATCTTCCTGCAACTAGGGGGCCTGGTCAGCGGCGCGATCACGGTCGAGACCGTGTACTCGTGGCCGGGTCTGGGCTTCCTCACTTACCAGGCGCTGGAGATCCCCGACCTGCCGCTGCTTGAGGGAACGTTCATCGTGTTCAGCGCCTCAGTGATCGTCATGAACCTGCTCGCCGACATCGTCTACCGCTACCTGGATCCCCGGGTGAGGAACACGTGAGCGAGGCAGAGGGCCGCCTAGCGGCGGTCCGGCGGCGAGCGAACGACAGAGTACTGATGGCGGGGCTGGCCATCCTGGTCGCGGTGGTCGCGCTCGCGTTGACCGCGCCGCTGTACATCCACGCCAACGACCTGTCCGTCGTGGACGCGACCGGCCCGTCGCTGGCGCCGCCGAGCGCGCACTATCCGCTTGGTACCGATCAGCCGGGGCGTTCGGTGCTGACGCTACTGGTCTGGGGGACCAGGCCGTCGCTGGTGATCGGCGTCATCGCTACCTTGGTGACGGTGGCCATCGGCAGCGTGTTCGGCCTGGTGGCCGGCCATTACGGCGGCACGGTCGCACGGGTGCTGATGGCGGTGACCGACTGGTTCATCGCGCTGCCCAGCCTGCCGCTCGCGATCGCCCTCGCCGCTGTCCTCGGCCAGGGCGACTCCTCGATCACGATCGCGATCGCGGTCACCTCCTGGCCGGGAACCGCGCGGCTGATCCGCGCGCAGACCCTCGCCGTGGAGGCCCGGCCATTCATCGAGCGGGCGCACGCACTCGGTGCCAGCAGCAGGCAGGTGCTGGTCAGGCACGTGCTGCCGAACGTCACGCCGCTGATCCTGGTCTCGACCAGCCTCACCGTGGCCAGCGCGATCTTGTCCGAGACCACGCTGGCGTTCCTCGGCCTCGGCGATCCGACGGAGGTGTCCTGGGGCGCCATGCTCAACCAGGCCTACCAGCAGGGCGCGATCACCAGAGGTGCCTGGTGGTACCTGCTGCCACCCGGCATCGCGATCTTGATCGTCGTGCTCGGCTTCACGATGACCGGCCGTGCCATCGAGCGCGTCCTCAACCCCCGGATGGCGCGATGAGTGCCTTGCTGTCGGTGGATGACCTCTCGGTGACCTACGCCGGCGGCGTCCGCGCGGTTCGCGGCGTGTCGTTCTCGCTGGAGCCGGGCCAGGTACTCGGCCTGGCGGGGGAGTCGGGCTCCGGCAAGACCACGGTCGGGCTGAGCCTGCTCCGGCTGCTCCCCGCGTCCGCCACCGTGACCGGCTCGGTGCGGCTGCGCGGCGACGATGTGCTCGGTGCACCCTGGGGCAAGCTCCGCGCGCTGCGCTGGGCGGCCGCGTCCGTCGTGTTCCAGGGAGCGATGAACGCGCTCAACCCGGTGCAGACGATCGCCGACCAGATCTGCGAGCCGATCATCTTGCACTCGAAAGCATCCCGTGCCGCCGCCCGGGCGCGCACAGCCTCGCTGCTGTCCGACGTCGGAGTCGCCTCGAGCCGGCTGGGCAGCTATCCGCACGAGCTGTCCGGCGGCCAGCGCCAGCGGGTCATGATCGCGATGGCGCTCGCCTGCGAACCCGATCTGATCATCGCCGACGAGCCCACCACCGCGCTCGACGTGATCGTGCAGGCCCAGGTGCTCGACCTGCTGGCCGGCCTGGTCCGCGCGTCGGGCATCGGCATGATCATGGTCAGCCATGACCTGTCCGTGCTGTCGGCGACTTGCGGACGGCTCGCGGTGATGTACGCGGGCAAGCTCGCCGAGATCGGCCCTTCGGATGAGCTGATGGAGTCGGCGCGGCATCCGTACACGGCGATCTTGGCACGCGCGTTCCCGCACACCGGTGACCCGTCCTCGCGCTACGCGCCGGCCGGCCTGCCCGGGGACCCGCCCGACCTGCGGGAGGAGCTAGCAGGCTGCCCGTTCGCGCCGCGCTGCCCGCATGTCATCGCCGACTGCGAGACCGCGGATGTGACACCGCTGCCGGTCACCGGAGGCCACGATGCTCACCTGACCGGGTGCATCCGGATGCGGGACAGGGCCGACCTCGGTCCCGAAGCCGCTTCCGCTGCTACCGCTACTGCCAGCCCGGTTAGTTCTGATGGTCGCTCCGCGGTTCGCTCCACTGGTCCAGCGGCGGGGGCCGCGCTCGAGGCGCGCGGGCTGCGCGTCGTGTACCCCGCGCAGCGGGGCAGGGGACCGGCGCGGGCCGTCGACGAGGTGAACCTGTCCGTCGGGCACGGCGAGATCGTGGCGCTGATCGGCGAGTCGGGCTGCGGGAAATCCACGCTCGCCCGCGCGCTCGTCGGCCTGGCCAGGCCCACTGCCGGCGAGATACTGCGGGACGGCAAGCAGCTGCGCTACGGCGCGCGGGACCTGACCGCGCACCGCCGCGCGGTGCAGTTGATCTTGCAGGACCCCGGCGGCGCGCTCAACCCCCGGCAGACCGTCTACGACGCGGTCGCCGAAGGCCCCCGGCTGCACGGCATGCGCGATCACCTGCACAACCGCGTCTACTCCGCCCTGGCCAGGGCCGGGCTCCGCCCGGCCGAGCAGTACGCCGCCCGGTACCCGCACCAGCTGTCCGGCGGCCAGCAGCAGCGCGTGGTCATCGCCGGCGCGCTGGCACTCGACCCGTCCGTGCTGGTCGCCGACGAACCGGTGTCCTCGCTGGACGCGTCGGTCCGCGGCGAGATCCTGCGGCTGCTGCTCGACCTGCGCGACCAGCTGTCGCTGTCCGCTGTCGTCATCAGCCACGACCTGGGCGTCGCGTGGAACATCGCCGACCGGGTCGCGGTCATGTACCTGGGCCGCATCGTCGAGGCGGGTCCGGTGGCCGACGTCCTGCTCCGGCCGCGGCACCCCTACACTCAGGCCCTGGTGCCGGTGCTCGGCGAGGATTCAGGTAGGCGGCCGCTCGGGGGAGAGCCACCCGACCCGACCGCCATCTCGGCCGGCTGCCGGTTCCATCCGCGCTGTCCTCGTCTCGCCGCGCTCGACCAGGCCGACGAACGCTGCCTTACCCAGGACCTGCCCGTGCTGTCGGCGGCCACCTCCGATCAAGTCGCCTGCCACCTAGCCGAAGGGATCACCGTCCGTTGACCGTCTCGCTCGCTCGCCCGCGTGCCCTGCGACCTGGCGACAAGGTCGCTGTGCTGTGCATCAGCAGCCCGGTGAATCCCGGCCAGCTGGAGACCGGTCTTGAGGTGCTGCGTTTTGCCGGGCTTGACCCTGTCGTCTATCCGTCCGCGCTCGACCCGGGCAGCATGCGGCCCTATCTGGCCGGCGACGACAAGCTGCGCGCGGGTGACCTGCGCGCGGCGCTGCTCGATCCCGCTATCGCGGGCATCCTGTTCGCCAAGGGCGGCTCGGGTTCGCAGCGCACGCTCGAGGCGATGGACTGGGACGGGATCGACGCGGTGGCGCCGAAGGTCCTCGCCGGATACTCCGACGTGACCGCGGTCCTGGAAGCGGTCGCGGTGCGGCTGGGCTGGGCATCCCTGTTCGGCGCGGTGTCGGCGCTCAACGAGGACGCGTACTCGATGGGCTCGCTGCTGCGTGTGCTCATGCGGCCCGCCGGCGCCACCTCGATGTCATTTCCCGGCGCTCGCACGATCGTGCCGGGCACGGCCAGCGGCCTCACCATGGGCGGCACGCTGACCCTGCTCACCTCGTCGCTCGGCACCTCCTCGTCCTGGCCGGCTCGCGGCGGCATCGTGCTGATCGAGGAGGTTGAGGAGGAGGACTACCGCGTCGACCGGATGCTCACCCAGCTGCGCCGGTCCGGCTACCTGGACGGAGCGGCCGGCATCGTCTGCGGCACCTTCACCGACTGCGGCCCGGTTTCAGACATCGAGGCGATCTTGACCGAACGCCTCGCCGGCCTCGGCCTGCCGATGATCGCCTGGGCCAACATCGGTCACGGCGGTCAGTTCCAGACGTTTCCCGTCGGCATCGCCGCCGAACTCGACGCCGACGCGCGGACATTGCGCCTGCTCGATCCGCCGCTGCTGGGCCGGTAAACCGCGATCGGCTGGCCGGGCTCCGGTAGCCGGAGCCCGGCCAGCCAATCGTCCAGGCGCGCCCATGCTCGACGTGATCGGCACGAGCTGGCCCACCGTGCACGAGCCGAAGCCGAGGCTCTGCTGGGACTGCCCGGTCCTGGCCGGAAAGCTGGGTCACTATGCGTGACACGGTACGCCGGCCCGGGGGGTGAACCACTGTTAGTTATGAAAATTCAGGTCGTATGCGGTCCGTGCGGCGGCGACATCGGACCGGTGCCGCTCGGCCCAGCCAGCCAGGCCAGCCAGGGAATCACGCAGCTCACGGGCCATCTTGGTGGCCGTGTATTCGACCTTGGGCGGCACGGTCGGGTAGACGGTCCTGGTCAGCAGGCCATCGCGCTCCAGGTTGCGCAACGTGAGCGTGAGCATGCGGCGGCTTATGCCGTCGATGTGACGCTCGAGTTCGGAGAAACGGACGGGAGCGTTGATCGCGGCGAGCAGGATCGAGATGCTCCACTTGCCGCCGACGTGATCGAGGACCTGGCGGACCGAGCACACCTCGTTCATCGTGTCCGCGCACGTGGCCGGGACCTGGGCCGTTACATCCATGTTCCGCTGTGACATGAAAGTGCCTCCTTCCGTCTACCAGGATTGTCACACATCATGGTCTCCGTAACAAATAGTGCACTTAGGAGATCTGATGACGCAACGTTCGAGGTGGCTCGCGCTGACAGTGCTGTGCGCGGCGATGATGATGATCATCCTGGACGGCACGATCGTGACGGTCGCGCTGCCGACAATCCAGCGTGACCTACGGTTTTCCGCCGCGGGGCTCGCCTGGGTGGTGAACGCCTACCTGATCGCGTTCGGCGGTCTGCTGCTGCTCGCGGGGCGGCTTGGCGACCTGATCGGCGGGAAACGGGTCTTCGTCGCGGGGATCGTGCTGTTCACCGCCGCATCGCTGGTCTGCGGCCTGTCGGAGTCGCAGGCCACGCTGATCATCGCGCGGTTCGTGCAGGGCACCGGCGGCGCGATGGCGTCGGCGGTGAGCCTGGGCATGATCGTCCGGCTGTTCCCCGACCCGGCCGAACAGGGCAAGGCGATAGGGGTGTACAGCTTCACCGGGGCCGGCGGCGCCTCGGTCGGGCTGGTGCTCGGCGGGGTGCTCACCCAGGCGCTGAGCTGGCACTGGATCTTCTTCGTCAACGTGCCGCTCGGTATCGTCGCCGCCTTCGCCGGCGCATACCTGCTTGCCGACGAGGCCGGTATCGGGCTGCGGGCCGGGGCGGACGCGCTCGGCGCGGTGCTGGTGACCGCTGGGCTGATGACCGGCGTGTACACGCTGGTAGAGACGACATCGGTCGGCTGGGGGGCGGCACGGACTCTGGCCGGGTTCGTGGTCGCTGTGCTGCTGCTCACCGGGTTCGGCCTGCGGCAGGCACGCGCACGGACGCCGCTGCTGCCGCTGCGGGTATTCCGGTCGCGGAACGTCTCAGGTGCCAACGCGGTGCAGTTGCTCACGGTGGCGGCGGCGTTCGGGTTCCAGGTGCTGATCCCGCAGTACATGCAGCACATCCTCGGCTACCGGGCAGCGGCGGCGGGGCTGGCGATGCTGCCGGGGGCGGTAGTGATCGCGTTCGTCTCGGTCGTGCTGTCGGCGCGGCTGATCGGGCGGTTCGGACTGCGGGCGATGCTGGTAAGCGGGCTCGTGCCGATCGCCGTCGGCCTCGGGCTGCTGGTCCGGCTACCTGCGGGCGGGTCCTACGCCGTCTATCTCCTGCCGACGATGCTGCTGGTCGGCGGATTCGGGGTGGCGTTTCCCGCGATCATCACCCTAGCCATGTCTGGTTCTGACGATTCAGCCGCGGGTGCGGTGTCCGGGCTGGTGAACACCACGCAGCAGGCCGGTGCCGCGCTCGGGGTGGCGGTGCTGTCGACACTGGTGGCGTCGCGTCCAGGCATCGCTGGATATCACGTGGCGTTCGGGACCGGCGCGGTGCTGGTCGTCGTGGCACTGGTACTCGGGGCGAGCCTGCTCCGGCCGCCGGGTAATTCCACGCCGGAGTCGGGAGTTGCTGGCGAGGTGCTTGAAGAGCGGGCGCTAGCCCGCCCTACCCCCGACTGACTCGGGCGAGGCACCGGGCCCGCGCCTCGCCGGCGGGTGTCACATCGGTCGCTGGTCTCACATTGGTCATGGTTGTTGCTCCCATAACCGCACGTCCCAGGCTGTTGACGATTAGCGCGGTAATTTGCCCCAACGCGGAGGAAAACCCTGCTCACAGCATGGTTTTCCTCCGCGTTGGGCATTTCCTCCGCGCTAACGGCGCCGGCCGACGGTGACGAGAGGGAAATCCGTGATGAAATGGTACCAGTGGTACAGACGGTGCTATCCGCGGGCGGCCCGCGTCAGGACTCGGCGGGGTGACAGGCGCCGGCGGCCGCCGCCGCGACGAGCTGTGCCCGGAGCGGGGAGCGGGCGCTCGAGCTGCTGCGCCGGCTCTGACGGCCCTACTGCTTGCCGGAGTCCCCGTCCAGATCGCTGATGTCCACGGGCGGCAGGTCCTGCACCTCCTGCTTGGCGATCGTGAGCTCGATGCCGTTGCCGGTGCTGGCAACCGCGCTGATCGGGATGGCCACTTGCTTGCGCCCCCACAGGTGGCCCTCCTGGAGGAGCACGTGGGTGACGTGGTGGTCGCTGGGGTCGATGACCAGCCCCTGGACTAGGCCGATGTCGCCGTCAGTGGCGTGGACGGGCTCGCCGCGGCGCACGGTCACCTCACCCAAGGGAACCTTGTCTGAGACGACAACCGGCGAGATCTCTGCCAACCCGACACCGATCCCGCCCCCGATGCCCATCCCGCCCGCCAGACCCGGGCTAGCCAGGCCGTAGTACGGCCAGAAGCTTGCCTGCCCGGGGCCGTATTCCGCGTAACTCGGGCTTCCCGGCAGGAACTGTGTCTCCTCGGCATGGTCGAGCTTGTCGAACTCAGCCACAGTGCAGTGAATCTGGACGCTATCCGGCGTGGCAACAATGAGGTTCAGCGGAACCAGCCGGCCGAGCCCCTGCCGGTGCTTCGGCTCGACCACAAGGTGAGTGACAGCCTCAGCGACAGGGTTGACCACCACCCGGCTCACCTCACCGCACACCCCGTCCGTGCAGCGTGCCTCGGTCCCGATGATGAACGATGTCGAATCTGCCATAACCATCCTTCGGCGTTCTGCTCGTATGACTTCGTCGAGGTCTCGAACGACGTTCTTTCCGGGCTGGCCTCGATTACACCAACCGACCTTACGCCCGGCAGGCTGCACACGACAGGGCGCTCCCAGCAGGACTCGAACACGGGATCATGGCATGTGCAGAACGGCACCCCGCTCTCGGACGCAGGCATCGAACGGGGCCGAAGCCGCACCGTGACGCCTGCCTCCTGGCATTTCACGCTATGCAGTTAAAAAGCCGCCGTCAGGAATGTCCCCGAGGGCGGCCGTGTCATTCAACGATGACTGACAAGCGCCGAACGGGTCAATCTATTTTCCTGCCGTGCGGAGCCCGGATCAGGACGCCGCCGGAAACGCCGCAGAGCCCCAGATCGACCACAGGCTTATTGTGGAGCTATGAGCACGAAGAAGCCGGAAACCTCGGCGGTCGGGATTCCCGCCATCGTCTCCTCCGCCAAGCTGGCCCTGGCGGAGATGGGGACGGTGCGCAGCATCGAAACCCTGAGCAAGGTGAACCACACCGACGGCTTCGACTGCCCGAGCTGTGCCTGGCCTGACCCGGACCCGAAACACCGCAAGCTAGCCGAGTTCTGCGAGAACGGCGGCCGCGCCGTGGCCTGGGAAGCGACCCGCAAGCGGGTCGACCGTTCCTTCTTCGCCGCGCACTCGATAGCGGAACTGCGCGAGCAGTCAGACCACTGGCTGGAAGCCAACGGCCGCCTCGCCGAGCCGATGTACCTCAAGCAGGGCGCCACCCACTACGAGCCGATCACCTGGGACGACGCCCTCGATCTGGTAGCCGCCAGGCTCAAGCACACCGAACCGAACCGCGCTGCGTTCTACACCAGCGGCCGGGCCAGCAATGAGGCCGCGTTTGCCTACCAGCTGCTGGCCCGCAGGCTCGGCACCAACAACCTGCCTGACTGCTCGAACATGTGCCACGAGTCGAGCGGTGCCGCGCTCGGCCAGACCCTCGGCATCGGCAAGGGCCTGGTCACCATCGACGACATCTCCGGCCACGCCGAGCTGATCGTGGTCGTCGGGCAGAACCCCGGTACCAATCACCCCCGCATGCTGACCGCCCTCGAAGAGGCAAAACGCCGGGGTGGCAAGATCGTGGCGATCAACCCGCTGCCCGAGGCCGGCCTGATCCGGTTCAAGAACCCGCAGGCGGTCCGCGGCCTGGCCGGGAAGGGCACCAAGATAGCCGACCGGTTCCTGCAGATCCGGGTCAACGGCGACCTGGCCCTGTTCGCCGGCGTGAACCGGGTCCTCGTCGAGAAGGACGCCCTCGACCATGGCTTCATCGACCAGTACTGCGATGGCTTCGACCAGGCACGCGAAGCCTGGCACAAGCTGGACTGGGATGACATCTAGCGGCTCACCGGGCTCAGCCGCCAGGAGATCGAGGACTTCGTCACCGACGTCATCGCCGCCAAGAGCATCATCGTCTGCTGGGCGATGGGCCTGACCCAGCACAAGAACGCGGTCGCCACGATCCGCGAGATCGTGAACTTCCTGCTGCTGCGCGGCAACGTCGGCCGCGAGGGAGCCGGCCCGTCCCCGATCCGCGGGCACAGCAACGTCCAGGGCGACCGGACGATGGGCATCTACGAGAAGATGCCGGACGCGTTCCTTGACAAGCTGCGCGACGAGTTCGGCTTCGAGCCGCCTCGTGAGCACGGCTGGGACACCGTCGCCTCGATCCGGGCGATGCGGGACGGGATGGTCGACGTGTTCTTCGCGCTCGGCGGGAACTTCGTGGCCGCGACGCCGGACACGGCGGTCACCGCGAAGGCGATGGAGAACTGCGCGCTGACTGTGCACGTGGCGACCAAGCTGAACCGCTCCCACCTGCACCACGGCACTGAGGCGCTGATCCTGCCCTGCCTTGGCCGCACCGAGCGGGACATCCAGAAGACCGGCGAGCAGTTCGTCACCGTCGAGGACTCGATGAGCATGGTGCACATGTCGCGCGGGCGGCTCAAGCCCGGCTCGGATCAGCTGCGCAGCGAGGTCGCGATCATCGCCGGTCTCGGCGAGCGACTATTCGGCGACGACATGGGCTGGCACGCCATGGGCGAGGACTACCGGGTGATCCGCCAGCACATCCAGCAGGTCGTGCCGGGGTTCGACGACTTCGAGCGCCGGGTGGCCGAGCCCGGCGGCTTCGTGCTGCCCCGCCCGCCGCACGACTCACGGACCTTCAAGACCGACACCGGCAAGGCGCACTTCACCGTGAACCCGCCGGACGCCGTCGAGATCCCCGAGGGGCACCTGCTGCTGCAGACGATCCGCTCGCACGACCAGTTCAACACCACGGTGTACGGCCTCAACGACAGGTACCGCGGCATCCACGGCGAGCGCCGCGTCATCCTGCTAAACGTCGACGACCTGCGTGAATACGGGCTGAACGACGGCGACACGGTGGACATCGTCAGCGTGTGGCAGGACGGCGAACGCCGCGCCGAGGCATTCCGCGCGGTCGAGTACCCGACGCCGCGCGGCTGCGCGGCCGCGTACTTCCCCGAGGCGAACGTGCTCGTCCCGCTGGACTCCACCGCCGAGGTCAGCGGCACGCCGACCTCGAAATCCATCGTCATTCGCCTGGAGAGTCATAACTAACCGCATAACTGGCACTGGTTTCTCACCGCGGTCCTGCCGGGCGGACCAAGCCTGCTTCATACGCCGCGATGACCAGCTGCGCCCGGTCACGCGCGCCGAGCTTGGCTAGCAGCCGCCCGATGTGCGTCTTCGCGGTGGACATGCTCACGTAGAGGCGTTCGCAGATCTCGGCGTTGGACAGGCCGAGCCCGATCAGCGTGAGCACCTCTGACTCCTTGCCGGTGAGGTCACCGTCCGGGCGCGATCTGCGCGCGGACTCTGGCCGCGGCGGGGAGTTCCCATGCAGACCCCAGCTGATGAGCTTGCGGGTAATTCCAGGAGAAACGAGCGCGTCGCCGGCGGCGACGACCCTGATCGCGGCCAGCAGATCGCCGGGCGGCGTGTCCTTGAGCAGGAACCCGCTGGCACCGGCGCGGAGCGCGGCGAACACGTACTCGTCCAGGTCGAACGTGGTCAGCACCAGGATGCGAGTGCCCGCCGTCACCGCCGCGGCGGTGATCCGACGGGTGGCCTCGATGCCGTCCATGCCCGGCATCCGGATGTCCATCAAGATCACGTCGGGCTTTTCCCTGGCGGCGAGTTCGGCCGCCTCGGCACCGGTACCCGCCTCGCCGACCGCGGCCAGGTCGGGCGCGCTGTCCACGAGCAGGCGCAGGCTGCCGCGCAGCAGCACCTGATCGTCGGCGATCAGCACCCGGATCATGCCGGGAACCGTGCAGTCACGCCGAAACCACCGGCCGGCCGCGGCCCGGCCTCGAACGTCCCGCTGTACATCGCCACCCGTTCCCGCATGCCCCTCAGCCCCTGCCCGCCGCTGCTCTCGGCCGGCCCGCGGCCATCGTCGGTGATCTCCACCGTGAGCGCGTCCGCCGCGTAGGTCACGCCCACCCGGCAGCGTCCCGCGCCGGAATGCTTGACCACGTTGGTGACCGCTTCCTGTACCACCCGGTACGCGGCCAGATCCAGCCCGGGCGCAATGGCCGCCGGGGTTCCGCTGACATCGAGGGTGACCTCGATCCCGGCGGCGGTGACCCGGTCGGTGAGCGCGCGCAGGTCCGCCAGCCCGCGGGTCGGCTCGAGCCCGGGTTCGCCATCGTCGTCGACGCGCAGGACGCCGAGCAGCGCCCGCATCTCGCGCAGCGCGCCGCGGCTGATCTCCTCGATCGAGGACAGCGCCCGGGCTGCCTCGGCCGGCTGCGACTCGACCACCCAGTTCGCGACGCCTGCCTGCACCGCGATCAGGCTCAAGCCGTGCGCGACCACGTCGTGGAGTTCGCGGGCGATCCTGATCCGGTCGTCGCGTTCGGCCTGGTCCCTGACCGCCCTGGCGTACACGCGCTGCTGGACGATGATGTAGCCGACCGCCCAGGAGCCGCCCACGAGCAGCGCGCTTTCGGCCAGCGCGGCCAGTGCCGCACGCTCGCCGCCGACCTGCAAGCCGCCGTGGCGGGTCGTCGCGAACACGGCCAGCCCGACGGCCAGCGCGGCGAGGGTGGCGCCGAGCAGCACCAGGGCTTGCCTGCGCGGGAACCGTGACGGGACCAGGTAGCTGACGAAACCGACGCTGAGCTGCACCGCGGGATCACCCACGGACAGG
>DASXDG010000149.1:0-8467 GCA_036490795.1 Streptosporangiaceae bacterium | reverse complement strand
CCCCCCCCCGCCGCTGTCCCGTGCGATCCTCAAGCTGGAGCGCCGCCTCGGCGTCGCCCTGTTCGAGCGGACCAGCCGGCCGGTCGCGTTGACCAGCGCCGGCGAGGTGCTGCTGACCGAGGGCCGCAAGGCTCTCGACGCCGTGACGGCGGCGACCCGGCGGGCGCAGCGGGCCGGATCACCGCACCTGGTGCTCGCGGTCAAGCCCGGCGGTGACGGCCGCCTGCTGCCGCGCATCCTCCGCGTGCCCGACGGCGTGACGTGCTTGCCGGTGACGGACGCCCCGGAGACCATGGTGGTCATCGCGTGGGCCAAGGACAGCCGTTCGCTGCACGTGACCGTGTTCGTCCGGGTCGCCGCCGAGGTCGCCGCCGAGGTCGCCGCCCGCCAGCGGGTCGCGGGGTGACGTTGCGCAGACCGGGGAACGCGGCCGCGACGCTCCTGGGTGCGGGCGTGGTCCTCCTGGGTGCGGGCGTGGTCCTCCTGGACAACGTGGCGGATTACCCCTTCGTGGAGGTCTGACCCCCGAAAACAAGGGGTAATCGGACACGAAGGGGCAATCTTCCACGTTAATCGGGGCCGTGCATCGACCCGGTGGCCACATCAGGCGGTCGGGCAACACTGGCACCATCGGTCACGCGACGACCTGTCTCGCCGGTGCCCCTTTCGCTCACAATGTGCCGCGGACCATGCCGATCAGGCGGTCCAGGACCATGCCGTTGCTGACCCGCAGGCCGTCGTGCTCGTATTCGTTGGTGACCCACGGGCGCAGGCCGGTGATGCGGCCGGCTGTCTCCAGCGAAAAACCGACGGGCACGTACATGTCGTCGTGGTAGACGGCGGCGGCCACCGGAACCTCGTTGGCACCGAGCCGGGCCGGGTCGTAAAGAGGCGGCCAGTCGCCGCGTTCGGCGAGGATGTCCGCGGCCTCGCGGAGCGGGCTGAGCGCCGGATCGGACTCCGTCATCCAGGGATAGATCATCTCGCCGGTGAACAGCAGCGGCCCGGTGCCGCCGATCGCCGGGGCGGGGTCGAACTCCGGGAACTCACCCAGCACGCGCTGCGCGGACCAGCGGGTCGCGGCACCCTGCGCGTAACAGGCCTCGTGCAGCAGCGCGTACAGCGGGGACGTCGTGAACGGGAACATGGCCTGCGCCATCTCGTAGACGAACGCGTCGGTTAGTTCGTCGCCGTCCGGCGTGAACGCGTTCTCCAGCAGGTAGTGCAGCGTATGGCTGCCAGCGCCGGTACCGAGCATGCTGCCCAAGGACTGGAACGCCGCCACGGTGAGCCGCATGCCGCCGGGCAGCCGGACCTCGTGCCCGGCCAGGTGCGCCGCGATCCGGCACGCGTTATCCACATCCTGTGGATAACGCGTGTAATGTTGCGCATTCTTGTGTACGACCTGTGGATATGTGCGCCGGTACACGTCGTCGGCGGTGGCGGTGAGCCCGGGCAGCCCGCCGGTGATGAACGCCTCACGGATGCCGTGCGGCGCGAACGACAGGTAACTGACCGTGCAGAAGCCGCCGAAGCTCTGGCCGAGCACCGTCCACGGGGCGCCGCCGGTCACGTCGCGGCGGATCAGCTCCGCGTCGAGCACGATGCTGTCCGCGCGGAAATGCGTCAGGTAGTCGGCCTGGGCCTGGGCGGAACCGAGCCGGGCGAGGGTCTGCCGGTTCACCGAGGAGGACCGGCCGGTGCCGCGCTGGTCGAGCAGCAGCACCTGGTAGTCCTCGAGCGCGCGGTCCAGCCAGCCCTCCCGCCCGACCGGCCGCTGCGCGGCATGGCCGGGGCCGCCTTGCAGGAACACCAGCCAGGGCAGGTCCGCGTCCGCCTGCCCGGCGGCGACGATCTGCCGGGCGAAGACCTCGATCTGCTCGCCGTCGGGCCTGGCATGATCGAGCGGGACGGCGAATGTCCAGTCGGTCACGATCGTGCCTGGCTGGCGGTAGGTGGTCATGCGAATGACGTTATACCGTGCCAGACCGGACCGGACGGGACGGCTAGATCATCACCGAGACGGACTCGGCCTCGCTGTCGCCGGCCGCCGCGGGCGGCTGGATCTTGCCGGGACGCAGCAGCAGGCCGCAGATGACCGCGCCCGCCGCGAAGATCGCCGCCGACCACCAGAACGCGGTGGTGTAGCCGTGCAGCGCGGACTGTGCCTGCGCCAGCGCGGTGGGCCGCTTGCCGGCCAGGAAACGGGTGGCGGCACTGGTGGCCAGGCTGCTCAGCAGCGCGATGCCGATCGAACCGCCGACCTGCTGGGAGGTGTTCACCGTGGCCGAGGCGACACCGGCGTCGGCCGGCCGCACGCCCCAGGTGGCCACGTTCATCGCGGGCGCGATGACGAACCCCATGCCGAGGCCGACCAGCATCGTCTGCGGCAGCACCTGCACCGGGTAGTTGCCCTGCAGGTGAATGCCGGTAAGCCAGGCCATGCCGCCGGCGCCGAGCAGCATGCCGATCGCGACCGGGATCTGCGGCCCTATCCTGGGCAGCAGCACGATCGTGGACAGCTGGGCGGCGATCATGATGCAGGCGACCATGGGCAGGAACGCCAGCCCGGTCTTGACCGGGCTGTAGCCCAGCATGTTCTGCAGGTAGTAGGTGAGGAACAGGAAGCAGCCGAACATGCCGGCGCCGGTGATGAACACGGCCAGGTATGAGCCGCCGCGGTCGCGGTCGCCGGGGATGTGCAGCGGCAGCAGCGGGTGCTTCACCCGCGCCTCGAAGAAGACGAACAGGACCAGCAGCGCGACACCGACGGCGAGGAACACCCAGGTCTGGGGTGATGACCACGGGTGCGTCTCGGCGTTGGACAGCCCGTAGACCACACAGAACAGGCCGGCCACGGCGGTGATCGTGCCGGGGACATCGAAATTCGGCGCGTCGTCACCGCTGCGCCTGGGCAGCAGCAGGAACGCGCCGATCATGGCGATCACCGCGAACACCAGGTTCACGTACAGGCACCAGCGCCAGTCCAGGTACTGGGTGAGAGCGCCACCGAGCAGCAGCCCGATCGCGGCACCCGAGCCGACCACGGCACCGAAGATCGCGAACGCCCTGGGCCGGTCCTTCGAACCGGAAAACGTGGTGGTGAGGACCGACAGGGCCGCGGGGGCGAGCATCGCGGCGAACAGGCCCTGGATGGCCCGGGCCGTGGCGAGCATGGCGAAGTTCTGCGCGGCACCGCCGAACGCGGACGCGGACGCGAACCCGACCAGGCCGATCATGAACGTGACCTTGCGGCCGATGATGTCGGCCAGCCGCCCGCCGACCAGCAGCAGGCTGCCGAATGCCAGCGAGTAGGCGGTCACGATCCACTGCCGCAGGTCGTTGGAGAAACCGAGGTCATGCTGAGCGGAGGGCAGCGCGATGTTCATGATCGTGACGTCGAGCACGATCATCAGCTGGGCGAGAGAGACCACGCCGAGCACTAGCCACCGATGGTTCCCCCGCCCGTCCGGCATCGTGCCGGTACGCGGCCTGGGTACGGATTGCGACATAATGTAACCCCCCGTGCTCGCTTTCCCCGTCATGCGGGCTTACCCAGCGTTTATCCGGGCTAATCCGGCTGAAGGCGCAGCCTGCGGAAAACGGGCACGGGACGGGGCAACGGCCCGCAGGCGCGGCGGCCAGCATCAGGCAGGCACGGTAGCGCGTGCCCCGCCTAGCGGGGCATCATCACCTGGTGCCCGGACGTGCGCAAACCTTTACCATAGCGTTCTATGACAGAGGTGACGGACGCTGACCGGGTACACCTGCGGCGCTGCTTGGCGCTGGCGCAGGCGGCGGTGGCGGCGGGCGATGATCCGTTCGGGTCGGTGCTGGTCTCGGGTTCCGGCGAGGTCCTGGCCGAGGAGCGGAACCGGGAGCGCAGCACCGGCGACCCGACCCAGCATCCCGAGTTCGCGCTGGCCCGGTGGGCCGCCACCCACCTGAGCGCGGACGAGCGCGCGGCGGCGACCGTGTACACCTCGGGTGAGCACTGCCCGATGTGCGCGGCGGCGCACGGCTGGGTGGGCCTGGGCCGGATCGTGTACGCGAGTTCGGCCGAACAGACCGCGGCCTGGTACGCGGAACTCGGCGCCGGCCAGTCACCGGTGCGGGCACTGCGCGTCCCCGATGTCGTGCCGGGCGCCGTCGTCGCGGGACCCGACCCCGAACTGGCTGAACAGGTGCTCGCCCTGCACCGGGCGTTCCGCGGTTCGGTCAGGCGAACATAACCTTGTCGGTGAGGCCGATCCAGCCCGGCCGGAGCACCTGCGCGTACACGCCGGCGCACGGCAGCGGGTCACCGCCGTCGAAGGCCGGGACCCGGTTGTGCTCGGCGACCACCCGCAATGGCGATTTGTCGACTCCGGCCGTGGGGCCGTGCTGCAGCGTGGGCACCGCGCAGCGGGGGGTGCGGGCGATCACCTTGAGCACGGCCTCGCCGATGGCCAGGTCCCGGCCGAGCCAGTCGTTCTCGAGATAGCCGTCGAGGTCAGGGGTGCCGATGATGATGTTGGGCCGGTAGCGGGCCGGATCCGCGCCAGTGCTGGCCAAAGTGGCCGTGGTGATCAGGTGCAGCGAGGCGAAGTTGAAGAAGGTGCCGGTGCCCAGAGGCCGCAGAATGGTCCGGACGGTGGCGGCGACGCCATAGCGGATCACCTCGTCCGGGTCGGAGTGCTCCATCTGCGCGTCCGGCGGGGGAGTGGCGGTCAGCGTCACCGGCTGGCCGAGGAAATCCGACAGGCGCTGGTCGATGTCCTGGTCAGTGCTGGCCGCGGCGCCGCCGTCGGGGAAGGTGATCGTGACCTGCCCGTCCGGGGCGGCGCTGGCCCGCAGGGTGAGCATTGCCCGCCACATCCTGGGGTTCTTCGCACTCACCACCCGGCCGGTGCTGGTGTGGATGAGCGCGTGACCGCGGTCGCCCGCTAGGCCGATCGGGGTCACCTCGGCGGACGGCCCGGTGTCCTCGCCGAGCATCGATTTGACCGGATACCGGCGCAGCGACGTCACGGTACCGAGCATGTCCCCATTGTTTCACGAGCCCTCGGCCGCCGGCCAGCGGCGCCTCGTCTCTGGCTCCAGGATCCCAGCACTACGATAACAGCAAGAAGCGGGGGAGAGGCCGGTTGGATACTGGCGTCGGGTGCGGCCTAGGAAGAGCTGTCCGGGATCAGGGACAGTGGATGACCTGGCCGGCGTAGCACAGGCCGCCACCGAAACCGAGGAGCAGGACGGGGGCGCCCGACTCGACCTGGCGCTGTTCGACGAGCTTGGACAGGGCGATGGGGATGCTGGCCGCCGAGGTGTTGCCGGACTCGGTGATGTCGCGGGCGATGATGGCGTTCGGGACGCCCAGCCGGCGGACGACAGGTTCGATGATCCTCAGGTTGGCCTGATGGAGGACGACCGCCGCGAGGTCTGCCGGCGTGACCCCGGCCAGGTCGCACACCCGGCGGGCCAGGTCGGGAAGCGTAGTGGTGGCCCACCGGTAGACGGCCTGGCCTTCCTGGGTGAACTTGTCATCGTTCACGCCGCCGATGAGGACGGTGTGCCCGAGTTCAGGTTGCGAGCCCCACAGCACCGGGCTGATGTGCGGTTCGGGCGAGGCGGTGACGACGGCGGCTCCGGCGCCATCGCCGAGCAGGATGCAGGTGCTGCGGTCGGTCCAGTCAGCGAAGTCGGTGAACTTCTCGGCGCCGATGACCAGCGCCTTGGTGGCGGCGCCCGCCTGGATCGCGTGATCGGCGGTGGCCAGCGCGTGGGTGAAGCCCGAACACACGGTGTTGACGTCCAGAGCCGCCGGCGAGCGCATGCCGAGGCGGCGGGCGACCTGAGCGGCGGTGTTGGGGCTGCGGACGAACGCCGTGCAGGTCGCCACCACGACCAGGTCGATTTCCTCGGGAAGCAGCCCGGCGGAGGCCAGCGCCTTGGCGGCCGCGTTCGCGGCCATGGCGTCGACGGGTTCGTCGGGCTCGGCGATATGCCGGGTCTGGATGCCGACGCGGCTGCGGATCCACTCGTCGCTGGTGTCGACGAGGGCCGCCAGGTCGTCGTTGGTCAGGATTCGCTTCGGCTGATAGTGGCCGAGAGCGACGATGCGGGAACCGGTCAACCCATTGCCTCCTCGGCACGCTGGGCCACATACAGGAAAGATGAGAACCAAGCGGGACAGTATCCCAAAACAAGGTTAAGTGGTGATTCCCCGGGTCCGAACCGGGCGCCAGGTGGCCCCGGCCAGGCCATCCGATGCGCCGCCCGCCTGACCTGAGGACGAGAGGCCCCACGTAGACTGTCGCTATGAGCAAGCGCGAGACCACCCCGGCCGCTGAGCGCAGGACGCCGTGGCGGGCCCTGCGCTGGCTGCCCGCCAGCCATAGCGAGGTGTGGGCGGTCGCGATCGCCATCTGGCTGCTCGTCGCGATGATCAACGCCGCGATCGGCTGGCCGATGATCCGGACCCTGGCCCCGGCCATGCTGCTGGCGGTCGTCGCGGTGGCGGAAAGCCACCGGCTCCGGCGCCGCACCCAGACCACTCCCGCTCAGGACTAGCCTCCCGCTTGGTCGCGACTTCCCTGTTTCGTGACTCGCCGCTGCGTGCCTGAGCGCATTACCGCAGGCAGTAAGGGCAGAGGGTACACGCATGCCCGCAATTGCTGATGAAAACCGGGGAACTGCCTGATGAAAACCGGGGAACTGGCAACCCATCACGGAGCCGGAGCGTCCACGTAGTGGGAAGGCAATTGATCCACGGGCGGAAGGTATGCACTAGTGCACAGTACGAAACGTAAAGGCATCAGCGGACGTCGTGTTGCTGGCGTCGCGGCGGCTGTGATGATGGCGGGCGCTCTGGCGGGCAGTGTCATGGCCGGGACGGCGAACGCCGGCCCGATCATCTTCACGACCGCGACCGGCATCACCGGGATCAGCCAGGCGCAGCAGGCGGGAAGCAGCGACCCGGTGGTCACGGTCAAGATCTCGGTGACGGCGGGCGGCGGAACGTCGGCGCCGACCGGGAAGGCCGGGGTCAGCGTCGCTGGCCATTGGCAGAACTGCCACGCCGCGCTGACGAGCAGTTCGGGACTGACGAGCACTGGAACCTGTGAGCTGCGCGACCTGGCTCCCGGTTCGTACACACTCCGGGCGTCGTATCCAGGCGCCGTTCAGCTGGGCAAGTCGGTCAGCGCTAACCACGGACTGACCGTGAGCAGGCCTGGGCGGAGCACCACGGTCGCCACTCACCTGAGCTGCCCGGCCGCGGTGAACGCGGGGCAGTCCGGCAACTGCAAACTGACCGTCACCGACAAGGGCTGGGGGACGGCTGTCAATGTCGTCGCCAAGATCGCGCTGCCGTCCGCGCTGCGGGCACGCTACTGCGGCGACTGGTGGTGGAACCGGGGCTGCTCGCTGCGTGACAACGTCGCCACCTGGCACCTCGGGAACCTGAGGGCGTGGCAGGACAAGTCCCTGAACGTTCACTTCATGGCGGTCAACAGCCGGTCACGGCACTCGAGTCTGGTGACCGTCACCGGAAGCGCCACCTGGGGCGTGACCTTCCCGGGCCAGGGCCCGATGCAGCACATCTCGATCTCCAAGTACCGCGTGGAGATCCGTCCGCACGGCTTCGTCTTCTAACCGGTAAACCCAGTGAGCGAGAAGGACCGCAGGGGTCCTCTCGCTCACTGGGTTTATGATGACTAGCTGGTCACTTCCACTGCGTGCCGCGCTGGAAGTCCGCGGTGAACGAACTGCTGACCGCGGACAGCACCGAGGACTCGGAGGTGATCAGCCCGAGCTCACGGTTCCTGTTGAGTGAGGTGCTGGAGAAGTTCTCCGAGCCGTGAAGATCTTGGCGTGGCTGGTGCCGTAGTCGGCTTCGATGACCTTGCCGTGGATGTAGAAGCCGTCCGGGTCACTGAAGTAGCTGATGTGCACGCCGGCGCGAGCCAGCTTGGCGAACGCGCTGTCGTATTCGCCGTCCTCGTTCTCGCCGCACACCTGCACGTCCACTCCCCGTTTCGCGGCGGCCATGAGCGCGTTCTCGACGGTCACGTCACCCATTTCCTCGCTGTAGATGCGCAGGCTCTTGGTGGCCCCGTTGATCAGGGACAGCAGCCTGGCCTGGGAATTGGTGGGGGACCACACCAGGTCCGCGCCGTCGGCGGGGGTGATGGCGCGATGGGCGAAGTCGGCGTTGAAGGTGGCGGTGATGGCGGACACGTCCGACTTGTTCTTGTCAACGACCAGGAAGTCACGTGACGTCGCGTAGTACGACCTGGTCAGGTTAGCGGTCATGATGACGGCTTCGCCGCCGTCGAGGACCACGCTCTTCTGGTGCGTGTAGTAGTACGCGGACGACGACCAGACGACCTTCACGCCGTGCGCCCGCAGGTACTTGTACGCGCTGTCGTCGGTGCTCGTCTCCTTCGAGTCCAGGATCACCTCGACGTGCACGCCACGCCCCGCGGCC
>DASXDG010000148.1:0-14278 GCA_036490795.1 Streptosporangiaceae bacterium | reverse complement strand
CCCTACCGGCCCCAGGACACCGGCCCGTACCGGGATCAGCCTTCGGGCCCGTATCAGGCACGCGAGCCGTACGGTTCCGGCGCCTATCCCGAGCCCGCCGACTTATTAGCTCTCCGGCGGGCAGTATCTCTGGCGGACCATATCTCCGGCGGGCCATGCGCCCGGTGTCCTTCCAGCCGCCAGGCGTCCGTCCAGCCAGCAGGCGTCGTCCAGCCAGGTTTCCGTCTAGCCAGCCGGCTGGGCCGGGTTGCGGCGGCAACATCAGCACCACCTGTATCACTCAGCGCAGATGCCCCAGCTGGCGGCCGGCATCGGGTGATTAACGCGGTATATCTTCTTTACACGGAAGAAATTGCTGCTCACAGCATAGTTTTTTAACGCGTTGGATCGAATTACCGCGTTGATTGCCCTCCAGGGCCCCGCCCGGCCCGCACCGCACCGCCCGGTCCGCACCGCCCCGCCCCGGTCCGGACCGGGCTGTCCTCCGGGACCCATTTCGCCTAGAGCTTCTCCAGGGGGGCGTAGGACAGCAGCAGGTGCTTGACGCCATACTCGCCGCCGAAATCGACCTTGGCTTCCGCGTCCGTACCGTGGCCATCCGCGGACAGCACCGTGCCGAGACCGTACTTGTCGTGGTTGACCAGGTCCCCTGGCCGCAATGAGGGGACCGGCCGGGATCCCATCCGCTGCGCCAGCCGCTCCTGGGCAGGCCTGCTCGCCGACCTGGCGGCCTGGGCGTCGCGACGCCACTCGATGAGCTCGGCCGGTATCTCGGCCAGGAACCTGGACTCCTTGTGGAAGGCAGCGCGGCCCCACCACATCCTGCCGATCGCCCGGGTCAGGTACAGCCGCTGCTCGGCCCTGGTGATGCCGACGTAGGCGAGGCGGCGCTCCTCTTCCAAGTCTTTCTTGTCGTTGCTGGCCAGCGACCGCTGGTGCGGGAACACCTCTTCTTCCAGCCCGGTAAGGAACACCACGGGGAATTCCAGTCCCTTCGCCGTGTGCAGGGTCATCAGCGTCACCATGCCGCCGCGCTCTTCCCCCTCGGGGATCTCGTCCGCGTCGGCCACCAGCGAGACCTGCTCGAGGAATTCCGAGAGCGTCCCGCCCGGATGCTGGCCGTCGAATTCCCTGGCCACCGAGACCATTTCCTCGACGTTCTCCACCCGGCTCAGGTCCTGGAGGTCCGAGGAATTCTGCAGGGACTCGACATAACCGGCGCGGTCTAGCACCGCCTCGGCCAGCGCCGCTACCGGCGCGGATTCGGATAGCTCGCGCAGTTCGCCGATCAGCTGGTTGAAGCCCTCGATGGCATTCGCCGACCGGCCCGCCAGGCCAGGGACATCGGCAGGATGGGCCAGAGCCTCGGCGAACGAGAACCGCTTACGCTGGGCGTACGCGCTTACGTACTCCTCGGCGCGGTCGCCGATTCCCCGTTTGGGCACGTTCAGCACCCGGCGCAGCGAGACCTCGTCCGCCGGGTTCGCGATCAGCCGCAGATAGGCGAGCAGGTCGCGGACCTCACGCCGCTCGTAGAACCGGACGCCGCCGACCACCCGGTACGGCAGGCCGACCCTGATGAAGATGTCCTCGAACACACGGGACTGGGCATTGGTCCGGTAGAACACGGCCACCTGCCCGGGCGTGGCCTCCCCCGCATCGGCGAGCCGGTCCACCTCCTGGGCCACGAACGCGGCCTCATCGTGCTCGTTGTCGGCCACATAGCCGACAATCGGCGGGCCGGCGCCCTGATCGGACCACAGGTTCTTCGGCTTGCGGCCCTGATTCCGCGACACCACCGCGTTGGCCGCGGCCAGGATGTTCTGAGTGGACCGGTAGTTCTGCTCGAGCAGGATGACCGTGGCGTCCGGGTAGTCCTCTTCGAACTCGACGATGTTCCTGATCGTCGCGCCGCGGAACGCGTAGATCGACTGATCCGCGTCGCCCACCACGCAGAGCTCGGCAGCAGGCAGCGGGGTATCACCAGTGCTAGTTCTGGAGACTAGCTCTTTGACGAGGATGTACTGGGCGTGGTTGGTGTCCTGGTACTCGTCCACGAGCACATGCCGGAAGCGGCGCCGGTACTGGTCGGCCATCTCCGGCAGCGCCTGGAACAGGTTCACCGTCACCATGATCAGGTCGTCGAAATCCATCGCGCCCGCCGCTACCAGGCGGCGCTGGTACTCGCCGTACGCCTCGGCCAGCGCCTTCTCCCGCACGGTCTGCGCGCTGCTGGCGAACGTCTCGTAGTCGATCAGCTCGTTCTTCAGGTTGGACACCTGCGCGGCCATCTGCTTGGGCGGGAACTGCTTGGCATCCAGTTCCAGTTCGCGGCAGACCATGGCCATCAGCCGCTGCGAGTCGCCCTGGTCGTAGATGGAGAACGAGCTCGGGTAGCCGAACCGCTTGGCCTCCCGGCGCAGGATCCGCACGCAGGCGGAGTGGAACGTCATCACCCACATGGCCTTGGCCTGCGGGCCGACCAGGCTGGCCACCCTGGAGGCCATCTCGCCGGCGGCCTTGTTCGTGAACGTGATCGCCAGGATCTCGTGCGGCGCGACGTCTCGGGCCGCCAGGAGGTAGGCGATCCGGTGTGTAAGCACGCGCGTCTTCCCCGAGCCGGCTCCGGCCACGATGAGCAGCGGGCTGCCCTCGTGCACGACGGCGGCGCGCTGCTCGGGATTGAGCCCGTCCAGGAGAGCATCGATGGCGAATGCGGTCACGGACCTAGCGTAGGCGGTGGCACCGACATTCTCTGGGGTCTGGGCGACGTGCCCCGAAATTGCCGCGGCCGCGGCACCGTCCGCCCCAGTACTCACTCTCCGTAAAACCTGCCGCTCAAACGGGTCAAACTGGCACGTTTTCCGTACAGCGGAATATCCGCACATATATCCTTCTTCTGCCCGCCCGGATGCCTGTTATGGGCTATTCTGGGCGCCCTGCCCAAAGTCGTATGCCCACGGGGAAGCGGCACGCATGCGACGCATCGTTACCACCCGTGGGGGGTGCCATGGGATCGCGCGGTCGATCCATCAGGCTACGCATCAATCTCCTGGTGACAGTACCGCTCGTCGCCCTGATTGGGCTGGTCGCGTACGTGGCCACCACCACCGCCAACAACGCCATTGACCTGGACCGGGTGCCCAGCCTGATCAGGGCGACCTCCGAGCCGGCCGCCAACTTCACCGCGCTGCTGCAAGAGGAACGGGTCGCAGCAGTCGCCTACTTGTTCGATCCCACGTCACCCAGCGCCGCGTCTGCCTTTACCGCCGCCACCAAGGCGACCAAGGCCGGGCAGACGACGCTGCTCACGGCCCTGAACTCACCGAAAACCAAGGGCGCCGAGTCCGGTGCCGAGGCCAGCGGCATCACCGCGTTGGAAGCTCAGCTCGGCAAGCTTCCTCAGCTCGAGGCCGCCGTCCTGCAATCGCAGCTGACGCCGATCCAGGCGTACGGCGCCTACACCCAGGCGATCGCGGCTGAGCCACAGCTGTTCCTCGACGAGGCCGACACCGAGACGAACGCGACCGCGGCGGACCAGGCGCTCGGGCTCATCGCGGCTGTGTCGTCGCAGGAAGCGCTGTTCCAGGAGGACGCGCTGCTCACCGGGATGCTCATCGCGCCCAAATCCACGACGGCTCAGCAGCGCACCGATTTCGCGCAGGCACGAGCGGCGTTCGACATCTCCGCCGCCAACAGGAATGCCTACGTTCAGGACACGAACTTCCTGCTCACCCCCGCCAACCAGAAGGTTTACAACGGCCCGCAGGCAAGCGCCGGCGATCTGCTGAACCAGTTGCAGCAGGTCGAAACCGCGGTTGAAACCGGTACGGATATCGACAAACTGGGGCTTACCCCGTCGCAGTGGGAGACGATGGCGGGCTCGCTGCTGACCGTTCAGTCCAAGGGCGGTTTCGCCGAGGCGGCCGCGCAGCTCGCGGCGGACCAGAAGATCGCGACATCGGCATGGATCAAGTTCTGGCTCGTCAGCGGCATCGCGCTGGCCGCCCTACTGCTCACGATCCTGTTCAGCATCGTGCTCGGCCGCACCATCATCCGCAGGCTGCGTGGTCTCGAGCAGACCGCCCTCACGCTGGCCGAACAGCAGCTGCCTGACGTTGTCAGCCGGCTCCGGCGCGGCGATGACGTAGACGTGGCCACCGAGGCTCCCCCGTTGCGGATCGGCGACGACGAGATCGGCCGGGTGGGCCAGGCGTTCGATCTGGTCCGGCAGACTGCCATCCGTTCCGCGGTAGAGGAAGCCAAGCTGCGGCGGGGACTGAATGACGTATTCCGGTCACTGGCGCGGCGTAGCCAGTCACTGCTGCACCGGCAGCTCACGCTGCTCGACCAGATGGAGCGGCGGGCCAGCGACCCCGAGGCACTCGACGACCTGTTCCGCCTCGATCACCTCACCACGCGCATGCGCCGCCACGCTGAGGGCCTGATCATCCTCGCCGGCGCTCCGCCGGGCCGCGGCTGGTCCTCCCCCGTGCGCATGCTCGACGTCATGCGCGGCGCTATCGCCGAGGTCGAGGACTACGCCCGGGTGTCGGTCGCCACCAGGAGCCAGGCCGCGCTGTCCGGCTCCGCGGTCGCCGATGTCATCCACCTGCTCGCCGAGCTGGTCGAGAACGCCACCACGCTGTCGCCGCCGTACACGTCGGTGCGGGTCTCCGGTGACACGGTCGCCAACGGTTTCGCGATCGAGGTCGAGGACCGCGGGCTCGGCATGAGCATGCAGCGGATCAACGAGCTGAACGACCGGCTGGCCAACCCGCCGGAGTTCAACCCGTCCGACAGCGAGCAGCTTGGCCTGTTCGTGGTCGGCCAGCTGGCCAGGCGGCACGGCATCAAGGTCACGCTGAAGTCCTCCCCCTACGGCGGGACCGAGGCCGTCGTGCTGATTCCGCGGCAGCTGGTGGTTACCGAGGAGGCATTCCGCGCCAGCTTGCCCGGTGAGCATGCGGCGGCGATCACCATGGGTGCGGCGGCCAGTGTGGCCGTTGACGACGGATCGGAGGTGCTCGAGGGACAGCCTTCGGCACCGGACCGCGGCTCGTCGCGACTGTTCCCGCTCGACGCGGAGTCCCAGCTGCTCGACAGGCCGTCGACCGTCGCCGGCCCGCGGATCGCCGGCCCGCTGCGGCGGACTCAGGGCGGCCTTCCAGAAGGGATGCCGCGAGGTGGCCACCACGCCCCGCCCCGCGGTGGTGCCGGCGGGCTCGTCGGGGCCGGCGCGAATGGTTCCGGACTCACGGACAGCAACGGATCCGCCGGTAACGGGCTTGCCGGTAACGGGTCCGGCGGTAACGGGCCTGCCAGCAACGGGAACGAATACGCGACCGAGCCGGGTCAGGACGGGCCGGACAGCGGTGAGCTCCCCCGGCGGACGCGCACCAGCCCGGCGGATCGCACCGACGCGAGCGCCTGGCTAGCCAGCGAGCCGGCCACGGGATCGGCGTTCGATGTATTCAGCCCGCTTCGCCGCAGCGACGGCCAGCCCGAACCACGGCCTGGGGGTCAGGAGGGTCCGCGGCCTGGGAGCCAGGAAGGTCCGCGACCGGAAGGCCAGGCCGAATCGCGCGCGAGCGGCTCGCAGGCCACCGCGCCGTATGCGGATGCCTTCCCCGACCAGCCGCCGGCCTTCCCGGCATGGGCAGCTCCGAGCGGCCAGCCGGCGGGTCCCGCGGGCCCGCATACTCAGTTCACCCCGGTGGCGTCCCCACCAGGCGGAGCCGCGACGTCGCGCCCGCCGTGGGACATGCCCGGCGACACCAGCTCCCAGCCGGCGGCGCCCGCCGCGACCGAACCCGCCGCGACCGAACCCGCCGCCGAACCCGCCGCGACCGAGCCCGAATCGCCAGACGGCGATGGGCTAGCGGACGACGACGACAAGGACCTGCCCCGCCGGGTGAAGCAGGCGAGCATCGCCCCGCAACTCCGGGGCGACCTCGCCGACCGGCGGCGTCGAACGGCGCCCGCCGACACCGGCGCCAACGCCGCCACAATCCCCGGCCCGACGCCGGACGAGATCCGGGCGACGATGTCGGCACTTCAACGTGGCTGGCAAGAAGGCCGGTCGCAGCGCCCGGGCGGTGGGGAGCCGTCATGGGGGCAGAATGCGGAGGGGGACTGAACATGCAACCTAACCCAGCTGGTCAGCTCGACTGGCTGCTCGATGACCTGGTGATGCGCGTCCCGCCCATCACGAAGGCCGTCATCCTTTCCCAAGACGGGATCGCGCTCGGCGCGTCGCGTTCGCTGGACCGTGAAGACGCCGATCACCTAGCCGCACTCGCCGCTGGATTCCAGTCGCTCGCCAAGGGCGCTGGCAACCACTTCGGCGGCGGCGCGGTCCGGCAGACGATCATCGAGATGGAGTCGGGCTTCCTGTTCGTCAGCGCGGCCGGCAGCGGGACCTGCCTCGCCGTGCTCGCGGACCGCAGCGCCGACCTCGGCCTTGTCGCCTACGAGATGGCCATCCTCATCAGGCGGACCGGCGAGCACATCCGAGTCGGCATGCGCGCGCCCGCCGCGGGCAGCTGGGGGTAGCCATGCCGGCCAACGACGAACGGTGGCTGGATGCCGAAGCAGGCCCGGTCGTCCGGCCCTATGCCCTCACCCGCGGCAGGACACGGCACACCGGTGCTGCGTTCGACCTTGTCGCAACCGTGGTCTCCACGGATACCCGGATCGCCGACCCCAACTCCCTCGCACCAGAACACGTGAGCGTGCTCCGGCTCGCCCACGTTCCGACGACGGTCGCGGACATCGCCTCCGACGTCGACCTCCCGCTTGGCGTAGTCCGCATCCTCTTGGCCGACCTGCGGGAACTCGGCCTGGTCGTGATCCGCACTCCGGTGGCCGCGGCAGAGCGGGTCGATAAGCACATTCTCAGGGAGGTCCTCAATGGACTACGGGGGCTCTAACCCTCCTGGCGCGCCCGCGAAGCAGCACCGTGCCATCAAGATCCTGCTCGCGGGCGGCTTCGGAGTGGGCAAGACCACGCTTGTCGGCGCCGTCAGCGAGATCAAGCCGCTCCGCACCGAGGAGCCGCTCACCGAGGGCAGCCTGCGCAGCGACCTTGTGCTGTACCTGTTCGGAACGCCCGGGCAGCAGCGGTTCTGGTTCATGTGGGACGAACTGGCGATCGGAGCGCTCGGCGCGGTGGTGCTCGCGGACACACGGCGGCTCGCCGACAGCTTCCCCGCCATCGACTACTTCGAGCGCAGGGACATCCCGTTCATCATCGCGCTCAACTGCTTCGATGGCGCGCGCCGGTACGAGACCGAAGACGTCAGGGTGGCGCTTGACCTCGATCCGGACCTGCCGGTCATCATGTGCGACGCACGCAGCAAGGAATCCGCCAAGCAGGCACTGATCACGCTGGTCGAGCACGTGCTGATGTCGACGACCGAGGAATCCGAGAGCCAGACGGCGACGCACCGTTAGGCGCCTGGACAAAAGGGGCACTGGCCCGCTGAGGGCGCGATTAGCGTGGCGGTTAGCCCTTTCGTGGAAGCTTTCCCCCCGTTTACGAGGGTCGGATTACCACAAAGGGGCAATCCTCCACGTTATTTGGCTAGACGAGCGACTGGCAGATAAACCACTGCCTGTTTTGATGCTAAATGCCCTTTATGCGCGACGCGAGTGACCTTCGCGCGATGCGATGGCTTCCGTACGGCGCGGAGAGCGGGCGGGTTCAGGCGGCGGCGGTGAAGCGGGTTATTAAGCTGTCGCGAAGTACGGCCCAGACGGCTTTACCGTGACCGGAAATCGGGCTCCAGCCCCACACGTGGCTGAGCGCGCCGACGATCTGGAGGCCGCGGCCGGTCTCCCCGGTCCAGTCCGGCTGGCGCGGCACGGGTGCCTCGTTGCCGGGATCCACGACCGCGATCATGACCTCGCCTACCCGGCGCAGCATGCACAGCCGGAGGACGGTGCTGGCAGTCGGCCCGTGGCCGGCGGTGCGCGTGCCGTGCAGGACCGCGTTGACCACCAGCTCGTCGATGATCATCTCCGCGTCGTCGGCTATCGCCTCGAGGCCCCAGCAGGTGAGCAGCTCACGCACGAAGTGGCGCGCGGTCCTTGCCTCTTCCGGCCGGGCGCTCAACGCCCTGGTTGTCACCGCCGGGGTCTCCCACCAGGCAGACGGAACAGGCAGTAGCCGCGGCATCCCGTCAGCGGGAGGCAGCCACGGAATGGCGATGTCATCGTCGTCATCTCCGCTACCCGCAGCGACACTCAGATGCACCAACGTAACTGCTTCCCGTGAACTCGCCGGGCACGGAGGCCGCGCCCGCCACTGGTGTTATTGGGCTGTCTTGTCAGTATGTTGCCTGATATATTGTGCAAATGCAAGGCCGGATGCACGTTCATTCGCTTCGTGCAGAGGGATCTACCCGCCCCCGGCGGGTAGCGGTTTCCGCCCGCGACTCGCGGGGAGAAAGGCCAGCTCACGCGGCATCCAGCACTTGCGATCCCGCACGGGACCGAGAACTTCGGCGAGTGAACCCGACCAGCCGGAAGCCGTTCCGCGTGGCGGGAAGCTCTCGATCCCAGGCTCCACCACAGCACCAGGGGAGTACCGATGAACACGTTCTACAACGGCATGCCGGCGGCTGAACTGGGGGACGTCCGCTGGAAGAAGAGCCACTACAGCAATCCCAACGGGGAGTGCGTAGAGCTCGCCACCCTGCCGAACGGGGAGGTCGCGATGCGCAACTCACGCTTCCCGGACGGACCCGTCCTTGTGTACACTCGCGGCGAGATCACAGCTTTCCTGGCAGGCGCCAAGCACGGCGAATTCGACCAGATGGCACTCTGACTACTAGCTAGCAGCGTCGCTGGCGGCTAGTCGGGCGCCATTTGACTAGCCGCGGCGACGTCATCACCAGGGAAAACGCGAGAGAAACACGTCATCTATTGAATTGTCACATAACACCCTTTCCTGATCCCCAGAACTCATGGGAGACTGTGGTCCTCACCCCGCTATGATCAGAGGCATACGAACGCGAGGAGGGCCGATGGTCTCGTCAGAAGACTCGGCCTGGGATGTACCACCCAGCATGTTCGGCGCCCGCGCGGGTGGGCCGACCGCACAGCGTCTGGTACTCGGCGGTCATCTGCGCCGACTGAGGGAAGCAAGGGGCATCACCGCCGAGATGGCGGCTGAAACCATCCGGGGTTCGCACTCCAAGATCAGCCGGATGGAGCATGGCAGGGTCGGCTTCAAGGAGCGCGACGTCGCCGACTTGCTCACCCTGTACGGCGTCATCGACGGTGAAGAGCGCGCCGCGCTGCTCAACCTGGCCCGCGAGGCGAACCTGCCCGGCTGGTGGCACGCGTATTCCGACATCCTGCCGACCTGGGTGGAGCCCTATGTCGGCCTCGAGGCTGCTGCCTCGATCATCCGTACCTATCAGATCCAGTTCATTCCTGGCCTGCTGCAGACCGACGAGTACGCTCGCGCGCTGATCGGGCAAGGCTCGGCGCCTAGCGACGAAGCGGTAGCCCGTTCCACTGAGCTGCGGGTGAGTCGCCAGGAGATTCTGCACGGGCCGAACGCTCCCCAGCTGTGGGTGGTCCTCGACGAGGGCGCGCTGCGCAGGCCGGTGGGGGGTCGCTCGATCATCCGCGGGCAGGTTCAGCACCTGCTGACGATGGCCGAGCACCCGTCGGTGACCATTCAGGTGCTGCCGTTCAGCTCTGGTGCGCACTCGGCGATGGGCGGCCCGTTCACGATCTTGCGTTTTGCCGAGCCCGACCTGCAGGACGTCGTGTATATCGAGCAGCTGACCAGCGCGCTCTACCTCGACAAGCCGACTGAAGTAGACAGCTACCTCGAGGTTATGGAGCAGCTCTGCCTCCAGGCCGAGCCCGCGGCCAGTACGCCGGATTTGCTGCGCAAGATCCTGGCCGACAGCTGAGCAACTCACGCGATAAAGGCGCCGGGCTTGATGCCCGGCGCCTTTATCGTTGTGTCGGTGCTACTCCTCGGGGACCAGCGTCGGGGTGGATCTGTTCAGCGTCTGCTTGCGGAAGAAGGCCGGCGCGGTCGTCCGGCAGTAGATGAAGAACACGACGCCGGCCAGCGCGGACAGGAACGCGATCATGAACGCGCCGCCGATCCGCCAGTCCGGGTAGAACGGCATCTTCCACGTGGTGTAGCTGTTCTCGGTGGCCACGTCCCAGTCGCTCCATAGCGACCAGCCGCCGAAGAAGTACATGATCAGCCCGCCGGCCAGCGGCAAGATGCCGCGCATCCAGAGGTTCCGCATGCTGGAGGTCAGCGTCTTGCGGTAATACCAGACGCAGGAGAACGCGGTGAGCCCGTAGTAGAACGCGATGTACAGCCCGATCGCGGTCACCGCGTCCGCGATGACGTTGCCGCCCGACATGTAGTTCATCGGCACGTACAAGGCGATGGAGATGCCGCCCATCACCAGCGTGGAGACGGTAGGCGTGAGGTTGCGCGGGTGGATCCGCGCGAATGCGGCCGGCATCGCCTTGTACACCGCCATGGACAGCGTCGTCCGCGCGGTGGGCAAGATCGTGGTCTGGGTGGACGCGGCCGCCGAACTGAGCACCATCAGCACGAGCAGCCGGGCGAGGAAGGTCCCGAACCCGGAACCGCCGAACACCGCGCTGCCCAGCACAGAGAGCACGTCACCGGTGTTGTTCGAGTTGCCCAGCCCGATGCCGGTAGTGCCGATTCCGGCGAACGATTGCGCGGCGAAGATCACCAGGACGTAGGTGACCAGGAGCATGACCGTGGAGATGATCGCGGCCTGCCCGGGGGTCTTCTGCCTGTCCTTGGTCTCCTCGTTGACCGCGACCGCGGTGTCCCAGCCCCAGTAGATGAATAGCATCAGGATGAGCCCGCTGGTGAACGAGCTGAAGTTGCCGATGTCGAACGGGTTCAGCCAGGACCATGACGGGTTGATCGAGACGGACGGGTGGTGCCCGCTGCCCACCCGGACCAGGGCCACGATGGAGAGCACCAGCAGCATGATCACCTCGATGCCCAGCAGCGCCCGCTGCAGCCGCACCGACACCTCGATGCCGCGGTAGCAGATGTAGGTCATCGCGACGATCCAGAGCACGCCGACCAGGAGCACCCAGCCGCTAGTCGCGTCGGAACCGATGCCTTTGGCGCCGAAAAGCAGGAACACATACTGGCCGGCGACCTGCGCCAGGCTCGCCATGACCAGGATGTCGGCGGCGATGATCGCCCAGCCGCCTGCCCATCCCGTCTTCGGCCCGAAGGCTCGCGACGCCCAGGTGAACGTGGTGCCGCAGTCGGGGTCGGCCTTGTTCATCTCGCTATAGCCGATGGAGGTCAGCAGCATCGGCACGAACGCGAGGGCGGCGACGATCGGCGACTGAAGCCCGATGGCCGCTACGACGAAGCCCAGCGTGGCGGCCAGGCTGTAGGCCGGCGCTGTGGACGCCACGCCCATGACGACACTGGAAACAAGTCCTAGCGCACCGACCTTGAGACCCTTTTCCAGGGGCTGTTCCCCGGGCAGGGTAGGTGACTCAGTTGCGGCCATCGGGGTGTCCCCCTTCTGTTTCAAGGTCTTCTGACCACGGTATTAGCATAAATCTCACGAAATACCTACGGTTTCCATACATAAAGATCTAAATCTGTATCAAAACGAGTCGTGGTGCGTCTGCCATTCTCTGCTTCTGTCCGCGCATACGATGGCCACGTGACCGACGACTCCGCAATCACTCGTGTTCTGGCCATTACCGCTCACCCCGACGACGTCGATTTCGGTGCCGCCGGGACCATCGCCGGCTGGACCGACACCGGCATCGAGGTTAGCTACTGCGTGGTCACCGATGGTGACGCAGGTGGCTTTGACGAGGCGTTTCCCCGGTCGGAAATGGCGGCGCTGCGCCGCGCGGAGCAGATCGCCGCCGCCAAGTGCGTCGGCGTGGACGACGTGCGGTTCCTCGGCTACCCAGACGGGCGGGTGGAGGCCACGCTCGACCTGCGCCGGGACCTGGCCCGGGTGATCAGGCAGGTCCGCCCCGACCGTCTCCTGTGCCCCAGCCCAGAACGCGACTACGTCCGCATCGGCCGCGGTCATCCCGACCACCGTGCGGTCGGGTCTGCCGCGCTGGACGCCGTCTATCCGGACGCGCGCAACCCGTTCGCCTTCCCCGCACTGCTTTCCGATGAGGGCCTGGAGGCGTGGACAGTCCCGTCAGTGTGGATCGCCGGCGCGGCCAACCCGAACCACTACGTGGACATCACGGCCACGTTCGGGCGCAAGCTCGCCGCGCTGCGGGCACACGAGAGTCAGCACCGGCACCCGTCGGAGCTAGAGGGATGGCTGCGGCAGTGGCTTGGCCGGACCGCGGAGGCGGCCGGTTTCCCCGAAGGCAGCCTGGCCGAGTCATTCCAGATCGTGGACACCGCCTGAGCCGGCTCGTTCCGCCGCTCGAGTTGCCGATCACCAGCAACGCCCGGCGTTTTGCCCAGATTGGTAGGGTCTTAGGATCTGCCGTTTGAAAGTGAGTGAATCGCCGATGGCCATAGAACTCGACAACTCCTTCACCGTCCCGGTTCCGCCGGATGTCGCCTGGGCCGTGCTGCTGGACGTGGCGCGAATCGCGCCCTGCATGCCAGGCGCCACCGTCGACGAGGTCGACGGCGACGTGGTGAACGGCAGGATCAAGGTCAAGGTCGGCCCGGTGTCACTGACCTACAAGGGCACCGCCACCTTCACTGAACGTAACGAGGAAGCACGCAAAGTGTCCGTGGAGGCCTCCGGCAAGGAGACCAGGGGCGCCGGGACGGCGTCGGCCGTCGTGACGGCGTCTCTATCACCTGCCGAGGACGACGGCACTGTGGTCACCATGCACACCACGATGAACGTCACCGGCCGCCCGGCCCAGTTCGGACGCGGGGTAATGGCCGAGGTCAGCGGCAAGCTCGTGGAGAAGTTCGCCGAGAACCTCGCGGTCCAGCTGACGGGCAACGGCGGCGCGCCTGGGACCGCCGAGAGCACTGGTGAAGCCGCCGGGAGCACCGGTGAAGCCGCCGAGAGCACCGGTGAAGCCGCCGGGACAAGCGGGGATGCCGCGGAGGCCGGCAGTGTTAGCGCGAGCGGTGCCGGCGCGAGCGGCGCTAACGGCGGCGGTGCTGGCGGCGGCGGATCCGCGGCGAACAACGGAACGGGCGCCGCAACGAGCCTCGGGACGGGCGTGGCCGCGGCCGACAGCGGCGGCGCCGCGGCCGGCGATTCCGCAGCCGGCGGTGCACCCGTTCCGGCGGCCGCCCCGTCGACGCCCCCGGCACCCGCACAGGACGACTCGCTCAACCTGGTGCGGCTCGTGGCGCCAGCGATCTTGAAGCGGGTGCTGCCGGTCGCGGCGATAGCGGCCGCCGTGGCACTGCTCGGCCGGCGGATCAGGCGCACCCTCCGGAACGGCAGGCAATAGCGATGCCGCGTTAGAAACGGCCCGGCCGGCGAACTGGCGCACGAGAGGGACAGGGAATGGAATTCCAGGAAGTCGTACAGCGGCGGCACATGGTCCGTGAGTTCACACGGGAGCCGGTCGCTCGGGAGAGCCTGGACCGGATCCTGGCCAACTCCGTCCGCGGCCCCTCGGCTGGTTTCTCGCAGGGGCAGGCGTTCATTGTGCTGACCGCCGACGAGGACCTGAAGCGGTTCTGGGAGGTGGCCGGCAACGCCGCGCAGGAATCGGTCGCCGACGCGCCGCTGATCATCGTGCCCCTGTCGTGCAAGCGGATCTACCTGGACCGGTACGCGCAGCCCGACAAGGGCTGGACCGACCGCGACGAGGCACGCTGGCCGGTCCCGTTCTGGCATATCGACACCGGCATGGCCACGCTTCTCATTCTGCAGACGGCCGTGGACGAGGGCCTCGGTGCCCTGTACTTCGGGATCGTGCCGGAGCAGGTCCAGGCGTTCCGCGACGCCTTCGGCGTGCCAGATGATCACGAGCCGATCGGCGCGATCGCCATCGGCCACAGCGCCGAGGCCTCGATCCGAGACCTCAAGTCCCGCCGCCGTCAAGCGGCTGACGTAGTGCACTTCGGACACTGGTAGCCAATACCGGCCAATTCGGTCCGATCCTTTAGTGAGTCAATTGCGCGGACCGCGTGGTTCAGCTTGAACCCCGCCTTCGCCGCGAACGCGTCCACGTCCTTGGCCGCGCCGGTGAGCCGGATCGTGTCACCCGCGTGCACATCGGTGCCTGGCCGGATGGGCAGATGGTTGTCCATCCTGGTCAGCCC
>DASXDG010000147.1:0-11461 GCA_036490795.1 Streptosporangiaceae bacterium | reverse complement strand
CAGCCGTTGGCAAGGCCGGCCAGCACCCGCCAGACCGACCTGGCTCTCCCCCGCGATCATCGTGGTCATGATCGTGTGGACCGTCGTGCGAAACCTCCCCTGGCCCCCGTTCGCCGCATTGCGCCCCACCGCGCTATAGCGGCCCTCCGGTGCCGGGGCGGCCCGGCCCGGCGCGGCTAGCCCCCCGGCCCGGCGAGCGCCCCCCGGCCCGGCTAGCCCCCCGGCGCGGCGAGCGCCCCGGCGCGGCGATTTGTCCCGTTTGCCGCCCTTGGCGGCCGGCCCGGCGTGGTCGGCGCCTCCGAGGGCGGATTAACGCGGTAAATGATTCCAATGCGGTAAATAACCCAGCTGTGAGCAACCTTTTCTGCCGTGAAAAGACAATCTTCCGCATTATCGGGGTCGGGCGGGCCCGATAGCTGAGGCTAACGTGAATTAAGTGTTGCACGGGGTGCATGTGCTGGTGTGCCACTCCCGCCTGCCGGGGTTTCCCGGGTCCGCACGACACGCCCTGGCTTGCGGGAGAGGTTCGCGCGTGCCAGTCTTTCCCAAACGCACATGGCGGCTACGGCGAGGATCGAAGCGAAACCATGCGGCTGACGATCTGGGTCCGTCCCGGCTCCGCGCGACCCAGAATCGGCGGCGAGCGGGCCGGTGCACTGGTCGTCAACGTAACCGCCCGGGCTGTGCACGGCCAGGCGACGGAGGCGGCCTTGCGCGCCGTGGCGGACGCGTTCAAAGTCCGGCGCGCGGCGGTCGCGCTGGTTTCCGGCGCGACGAGCCGAACCAAGATCATCGAGGTCGAGGGCGGCGACCCCGGCATACTCAGCCGGCTGCTCCAATTGGCCGAACCCGATCGCACGAGATAGCGTCACGGAGTACAAGAGAAGGAGTACGTTCCGTGTACGACCGATAGGCAAAACGTTGCGCGCTTCCCTTGTCATCATTGCCGCCTCCCTCACCGCAGTCGTTATCTCTGGCACCGTCGTCGCCGTGGCCCGGGCCACGCCGTCGATGACACCAGCCACACCACCAGCGGTGCACTATGTAGCGCTCGGCGACTCGTACTCCTCCGGCGTTGGCGCCGGCGGCTATACGTCGGCCAGCGGCAGCTGCGACCGCACCCCCAGCGCGTTCCCGCAACTGTGGGCTAACGCCAACGCGCCCGCCTCATTCACGTTCGCGGCCTGTTCCGGCGCGACCACGCAGAGTGTGATCAGCGGCCAGCTATCCGCGCTGTCCGCCGGGACGACGCTGGTCAGCGTCACTGCCGGCGGTAACGACGCTGGTTTCTCCAACGTGATGGAGACGTGCGTGCTCGGGTCGCAGAACTCCTGCCTGAGCACCGTCTCGACCGCCGAGAAGTTCGTCGCCGGTCAGCTTCCTGCCAGGCTGGACACCATGCTCGCCGACATCCGCGATCACGCACCATCGGCCACGATCGTCGTGCTCGGCTATCCGGACCTGTACGACGTGCATTCGGGCTTCTGCATCGGGCTGAGCGGCGCCGACAGGAACGCGCTCAACCAGGGCGCCAATATGCTCGACGCCGCGCTGGCCGCCGCCGCGTCGGCCAGCCACGACAAGTTCGCGGACGTCCGCACGCAGTTCTCCGAGCACGAGATATGCGACTCGGGAAGCTGGCTGCACTCGGTCGACATCTTCGACATAAGTTCGTCGTACCACCCCACGGCCGCCGGGCAGCAGGACGGTTACCTGCCCGCTTTCGAGCGCGCCGCTCGTTCCTGACCCAGCGGCCAACCAGAAGGCCCGCGGGTGCGTCATTACTGGTGACGAACCTCAAGGAGGCGGCATGCGATCGTGGCTAGGCGTTGTCATCGCGGCGGCGGTTCTGGTAACCGGCTGTGGCATCGCGAACGCGTCCTCCCCCAGTCCCAGGGCCGCCAGCCCCGAGGCCAAGGCGTCCGCGCTGGCCAGCAAGCTGGTCGCGGAGATGAGGTTCCCGGCCGGGACCAGGCCCTCATCGTTGCGCAGCACGCCGAAGGCACTGCGCAGCGGCGGCCCGGCGGGCTCGCACTGGGCACATGCCGGACGTCTCCTGTTCGCACCGGTCAAGCCCGCTGCCGTGTGGGCGGTGCTGCTGCCGCACAAGCCGTTCAACGAAGCTGGGTCCATGGGCACAGCCGGCGGCAACGGGCCGACGGGGTCCAGCGCCCTGATCGCCGCGCCAGAATCGGGGATCGCCGCGGCGGTAGCTGACGTGACGCTGGAGCCGTGGCACAACGGCACGCTGATCGCCGCGTACGGCTACGCCACCTGGCTGCCGGTCCGCACCGCCGCCGAGCACCTGAACCCGCGCGATTTCCGCTCGGTCACCGTCACCGCCAGCTCCTTCATCCCGCCCAAGGGCACGGGCAAGCGCGTGTTCACCTCGCCGGCGGTGATCGGCAAAATCGCCGCGTTCCTGAACGCGCGCCCGGCGGCACCGGAGCTGGCGATTCCCTGCCCGATGCCCGCGACCGAATACAAGGCGACGTTCGCGCCCGCGGTCAAGGGCGGCCGGACAGTGACCGCCGCCGCCACCGGCTGCCTGGTCGACCAGCTCACGGTGAACGGCACGGCCCAGCCGTCGGTCTGGGACGAACCGGGCGGACTGGGGAAGCTGCTCAGCAGCCTCCTGCACCCCAGCCGGTAGCATCCGTACGTGGGCGAAGAGAGCTTTTATGTCCCGCTTGGCGACGACCGCTGGCTCGCGACCAAGCACACGACCGGTCCGTGGGATGCGTCGGCGCAGCACGGCGGCCCGCCCAGCGCGCTGCTAGGCCGGGCGATATCGCGGTGCGAGCCGCGGCGGGACATGATCGTGGCGCGGTTCACCACGGAAATCCTCGGCGCGGTACCGATCGGCGAACTGACGGTGCGGGCCAGGGTGGTACGCCCGGGCCGCAGCGTCGAACTGGTGGAGGCCGCGGCCGAGGCCGGCGGCCGTGACGTGATCCGCGCCACCGCATGGCGCGTGCTGCGCACGACGAGCGAGTCGGTCCCCGCCGCGCAGCCGGAGCCGCCCGCGATACCGCCCGGCGAACCCATCATGACGGGCCCCGGCTGGGTGGACGGCTACCTGTCCGCGATCGAATGGCGGATGACGCGCGGGGCGCTCGGCGAGGTCGGCCCCGCTTCTGCCTGGACCCGGATGCGCTACCCCCTCGTCGCCGACGAGGAGCCGAGCCCGCTCGAGCGCGTGCTCACAGTGGCCGACAGCGGGAACGGCCTGTCCGGCGAACTGGACGTCGCCGACTGGTATTTCATCAATCCGGAACTCACCGTGCACCTGCACCGCGAGGCGGCCGGCGACTGGATCCTGGTCGAGGCGCAGACGGCGATCTCCGCCGCAGGCGCGGGCCTTGCCACCACCACGCTGTCCGACCAGCGAGGACCCATCGGCAACGGTGCTCAATCCCTGCTCATCAAAGCCCGTTGATTTCTTTCATAACAGCAGTGGTTCTTCGTCCCTTATCCCCGCCGGATCCGGCGATCTTCAGGCAGCCGCTACACTGACCCTCTTGTGAGCGACATTCAGCGGATTCTGGTGACCGGCGGAGCCGGGTTCGTCGGCGCGACACTCGTCCGGCAACTCGTCGCGAGCGGGTACCGGGTGCGGGTGCTTGACAACCTGTCCACCGGCGACGAGGCCCACCTGGCGGGCGTGGACGCCGAACTCGTTACGGGCGACATCCGGGACACCGGCGCGCTCGACGACGCGATCGGCGGCATGGACGCGGTGATTCATCTCGCCGCCGCGGGGTCCGTCGTCGGGTCGGTGACCGACCCGGTCGCGAACTTCGAGTCCAACGTGGTGGGCACGTTCCGGGTGCTCGACGCGGCACGGCGGGCCGGGGTGGAGCGGACCGTGCAGGCTTCCACCGGCGGCGCGCTCATCGGGGACGCCACTCCCCCGGTCAACGAGAAGTCGCTGCCCAAGCCGCTGTCGCCGTACGGCGCGTCCAAGCTGGCCGGCGAGGGGTACGCGCACGCCTTCGCCAAGACCTACGGGCTGCGGACGGTGGCCGTCCGCTTCGGCAATGTGTACGGCCCGTGGTGCGCGCGCAAGCGCGGCGTGCTCAACGTCTACTTCGAGGCACTGCACAACGGAACGCCGCTGGTCATCTACGGCGACGGCACCGCGTCGCGCGACTACGTGCACGTATCCGACATCGCCCAGGCCTTGCAGCTCGCGCTGGAGAAAGACGTGCCTGGCGGCACCGTGGTGCACGCGGCGTCGGGTGTGGAGACCTCGCTGACCGAACTGGCCGGCCTGTGCCGTCAGGCCGCCGGGCTGCCGGATCACCCGGTCAAGTTCGAGCCGGCCAGGCCCGGCGAGGTCGGGCGGAACTTCGCCTCCTACGACCTGGCCAGGGAACTGCTCGGCTTCGAGCCGAAGGTCCGCCGCGAGGACGGCATCCCCGCCCTGTGGCAGTGGTTCGCGTCCAACGTCTTCAAGGACTGACCGCCAGCGCACTGAGCTCTTGCCGTATTCCGGCCGATCCCAGGATGTCACGGGCGACTAGGTCCACGTCGGCTCCGCAGGGCCGGTCGTCGTCCAGGTGCGGGACGACTTCGCGGACCGCCCGGTGCAGCAGCTCGGGTCCCCGGCCGAGGACGGCAGGTGCCGCCAGGTCCACCGCCTGCGCGGCGACCACGGCTTCCAGGGCGAGCAACTGGGTCAGCCGGGTGAGCATCGGCAGCAGCCGCCTGGCGCCGAGCGAGGCGTTGGTCGAGTCGTCCTCGACACCATCGGCGCCATAGCGGGGATCGGTGCACACCGGAGCGGACCCGAACCGGATCCCGGCGACAAGGGCCTGCGCGGTCTTGCCCAGGGGCGCGAATCCTGACCGCTCCGACCCGTAGCCGGAGAGGTTGGCGGGCAGTCCGCTGACGGCTGGGTTGAGCAGCCGCTGCATCCGTTCCGCCGCGACCGCCGCCGTCTGGGTCAGCGCCAGGGCCAGCGTGTCGAAGGCCAGCGCCAGCGCCGGGGTGTGGAAGTTGCCAGAGGAGAGGATCTCGCCGGTGCCGGCCAGCACGACCGGGTTGTCGCCGCTGCCGTTGAGTTCTGCCGCCAGCGCGGCGGTGGTGAAGTCCAGGGCGGCGTGCAGCGAGCCGTGCACCTGGGCGGCGCAGCGCAAGCTGATCGGGTCCTGGACGCGCCGGGCATGCCCGGGACTGGTCAGCTCGCCGCCGGCCAGCAGGTTCAGCAGTTCGCTGGCGGCCCTTGCTTGTCCTGGGGCTGGACGCAGCCGCAGCACCCGTGGATCCAGCGGGCTGGTGTTGGCACGGAAGCCTTCGAAGGTGAGGGCGGTGACGGCCTGGGCCAGCGACAAGACGGCCGAGGCCTCGTGCACGGCGAGGGCACCGCAGCCGGCCGCGAGCGGGCTAGCGCTGCACAGCACGTGGCCGTCCTTCGGGCCGAGCTGAGCCGGGACCAGACCCGCCTGGCGCAGGGCCGCCGCGCCGTCGAAGACCTGACCGGACACCTCGGCGCGGCCCTCACCGATGACGACCAGGCCCAGATGAGCCATCTGGCACAGGTCGGAAGCACCGATCGAGCCCACCTCGGGGATCACCGGATGCACCCCCGCGTTGAGCATGTCGATGAGCAGCCGCTCGATCTCGGGGCTGATTCCGCTGCCGCCGGCCGCGATGCCGTTGACGCGGGCGAGCACCGTGGCCCGCACAACCGGGACCGGCAGCGGGTCGCCGACCGCGTTGGCCCGGCCGCGGATGGTGCGCACGCTGAACTGCGCGAGTTCTTCCCGGGGCAGGGCGAATGAGGAGCGGCTGCCCAGCCCCGTCGTCACGCCGTAGGCCGGCACCTCCCGGTCGACGACGTCGTCAACGACGGCCCGGTCGCGCGTCAGCAGGGGGATCACCTCATCGGCGAGCACGACCCGCGCGCCGTGCACGGCGACCGCGGCGACATCGGCGGGCGACAGGGTGCGCCCGTCCACGACCACTGCGCCGGGCCTCACCCGAACCGCAGCCGCTGGCCGATGCCGCGCTCGCCGGCCTTCTTCAGCATCGCGGCACCCAGCGCGATGTCAGACAAGGACAGCCCGCGATGCCAGAACAAAATGGTCTCGTCGTCCCGTTCACGACCAGGCTTGCGGCCGACGACGATCTCGCATAGTTCCCCGTACAGTGTCTGTTCGGTGAGACGGCCCGATTCGACGTGCTGCCGCAGGGCGCCGAGCGGACCGGATCTGCACTGGCCCCAGTCGTCGACGACCACCTTGTCCACGATGTCGGTCAGGGACAGTTCGACCGCGCTCATCGTCCCGTACGGCACGACGAGCGCGCCGGACGCGATCCACTCCGTCTTCAGCAGCGGCTCCGGGCGGTCCAGCCGGGACGCCTCCACCACGATGTCCGCGCCCTCCACGCAGGTCCGCCAGTCCTCGGTGACGATGACCGGCTTGCCCAGGTCGCGTTCGAGCCGCGCCGCGAACGCCGCTCGGCTTTGCGGCCGGCGCGAGTGAACCCGGATCTCGTCGAAGCCGAAGATCCGGTCCAGCAGCCGCACGTTCCAGTACGACGTGCCGCGAGCACCGATGTGCCCCAGCACCTTGGCGTCCTGGCGGGCCAGGTAGCGGGCACCGAGCGCGGTGACGGCGCCGGTGCGCATTTCCGTGATCGCGGTTGCGTCGAGGATCGCTACCGGCATCCCGGTGCGCGGGTCGAAGAGGTTGAGCAGCGCCATCTCCGACGGCAGCCCGGCCTCATAGTTCCCGGCGAAGTCGCCGACGGTCTTCACCCCGGCCAGCCCGAGCGGGGCGATGTAGCCCCGCAGGATGTTGAAATGTCCCCGGAAAGCCGGGTCTGGCATGAGATGGACGCGCGGCTCGATGACCGTCTCGCCGAGCCCCTGGGCACGCAGCCCCTCCTCGACGGCGGCGAGTATCTCGGCATCGTCTAGCGCGAGCGCCTCGATGTCCTCGCCGTTGAGGAAGCTGAGCCAGATCTGGTTGGCACCGGACATGCGCACCACGGTATTCGGTCTCCGGGATCCGGAGGCAACCAGGCGGGCCGTTGGTGAGTCTGGATGGATAACGGGTATTGACAAGAACCTAAGGAGACATCATGAGGTTGCGTTCTGTTATTGCCGGGGCTTTCGTGTGCTTGGCCGCCACCGCGTGCGGGACTGCCAGTCACGCGGCGGCCAGCCATGTGGTCACCAAGAAGACCGGTTCGACGTATATTTCGCACGTTAGCGGGGCAGGTGAGCCCGCGACTGTGTCGGCTGTCGCCCGCACCGGGCAGGCCGTCGCTCATCCGGCGCTGTTCGATTGCCTGGACCACGCTGTTGCGAAGCCGTCCAGCTACATCCTCACTTGCGCCGACGCCGGCAGCGTGCTGGCCAGCTTGTCGTGGACCAGCTGGACGTCCCAGCAGGCCGTGGCCGTCGGCGTGCACGAACTGAACAATTGCACGCCCAACTGCGCAGCCGGCACGTTCGTCCGCTACCCAGCCGTCATCACCTTCTGGCGTCCCGAGCCGGTGCCCGGTCACGCTGGCGAGACGTACTTCAGCCGGATCACCGTGCGGTACACGACCACGAAGCGCCCGCCGGCGTACATGAACTACAACCAGCTCGTGAAGCACCCGGCGCAGTGGACCGAGGTACTCGGCCACTAACCCGCCCGAACGGCGGCCGGCCCGAGCCGTTGCCGGTGCCGTTGCCGGACGCGGCAGCCGGTGCCGAACGTTGCCGTTGCCGAACGCGGCCGCTGCCGGTGCCGGTGCCGGGCGTTGCCGAAGCCGTTGCCGGTGCCGGTGCCGCAGCCGTCGCCGGTGCCGCGACCGTCGCCGCGCGATTAATGTGGCGGATTTCCCCCTTGTGGAAGATTACCCCTCGTTTTCGGGGGTCAGAATGCCACAAAGGGGAAATCCGCCACGTTATTGAATATTCGCAATGCCATTTTCCCGGCAAGCGCCCCATTTCCGGCACCGGCCACCACCGGCCAACGGCACCCGGCACCCGGCCACCCGGCCACCACCGGCCACCGGCCAACGGCACCCGGCCACCCGCGCCGGCCCTAGGCTCCGCCGCTGCCAGGCACGTAACGACCGATCAGGAACGGAGAAGCGCCGGTCAGCGGGCCGCGGTTAGAGTGACCGGCACAGGCATTACACCGGATGAAGGAGGCACCATGACCACTCAGGGAATCAAGACGGTACTGCACCCCGTTACCGATCTGGAGAAGGCCAAGGCGGTATATACGGCCTTGCTCGGGATGCAGCCGATGGCCGATTCACCCTATTACGTAGGATATGAGGCCGAAGGCCAGCAGATCGGGCTGGTGCCGAACAGCGACATGACCTCGCCGGTGGCTTACTGGCACGTGGCGGACATCGAGGCGAAGCTGGCCGAAGTGACCGCGGCGGGCGCCGCCGTGAAGGAGTCCCGGCGCGACGTGGGCAGCGGCCGCCTGGTGGCCACCTTCACCGACCCCGACGGGAACGTCCTCGGCCTGATCCAGGACAAGTAACGAGCAGACGGAGACACGATGACCGCCGATGTGATCCGCGTGCACGGCGCGCGGGAGAACAATCTCAAGGACGTCAGCGTCGAGATTCCCAAGCGCAAGCTGACGGTGTTCACCGGTGTCTCCGGCTCGGGCAAGAGCTCGCTGGTCTTCGATACGATCGCCGCCGAGTCGCAGCGGCTGATCAACGAGACCTACAGCGCCTTCGTACAGGGTTTCATGCCGACGCTGGCCCGGCCCGATGTCGACGTGCTCGAGGGGCTGACCACCGCGATCATCGTCGACCAGCAGCGGATGGGGGCCGACACCCGCTCCACGGTCGGCACGGCGACCGACGCCAACGCCATGCTGCGCATCTTGTTCAGCAGGCTCGGCAAGCCGTACATCGGTTCACCCAAGGCGTTCTCCTTCAACGTCGCCTCGATCAGCGGAGCGGGTGCGGTCAAGTTCGAGCGCGGCGGGAAGACCGTGAAGGAGCGGCGCAGCTTCAAGATCGCCGGCGGCATGTGCCCGCGCTGCGAGGGCCGGGGCACGGTCTCCGACATCGACCTCGGAGAGCTCTTCGACGACTCGAAGTCGCTGCGTGAAGGCGCGATCACCGTCCCCGGCTACACCGGCGCCGGCTGGAATACCCGGCTCTACGCCGAGTCGGGGTTCCTCGACCCGGACAAGCCGATCCGCAAGTACACCAAGAAGGAGCTGAACGACTTCCTTCATCACGAGCCGGTCCGGATGAAGATCGCGGGCATCAACATGACCTACGAGGGCCTGATCCCGCGGATCCAGCGGTCGATGCTCACCAAGGACAAGGAGGGCATGCAGCCGCACGTCCGGGCCTTCGTGGACCGCGCGGTCACGTTCACCACGTGCCCGGACTGCGACGGCACCCGGCTCAACGAGGAGGCCAGGTCGTCGCGGATCGGCGGGGTCAACATCGCCGACGCGTGCGCGATGCAGATCAGCGACCTGGCCGAGTGGATAGGCGGGCTCAACGAGCCGTCGGTGGCGCCGCTGCTGACCGCGCTGCGCCAGACCCTCGACTCATTCGGGGAGATCGGGCTCGGCTACCTGTCCCTGGACCGGCCGTCGGGCACGCTGTCCGGCGGCGAGGCGCAGCGGGTCAAGATGATCCGCCAGCTCGGCTCCTCCCTCACCGATGTCACCTACGTCTTCGACGAGCCGACGGTCGGGCTGCACCCGCACGACATCCAGCGGATGAACGAGCTGCTGCTGCAACTGCGGGACAAGGGCAACACGGTGCTGGTCGTGGAGCACAAGCCGGAGACGATCGCGATCGCCGACCACGCCGTCGACCTCGGCCCAGGCGCGGGCACCGATGGCGGCACCGTCTGCTTCGAGGGCACGGTCAAGGGGCTGCGGGCCAGCAAGACCATCACCGGCCGTCACCTCGACGACCGGGCCGCCCTCAAGGAGTCGGTGCGGACCGCCGGGAGTGCCCTGGAGATCCGCGGCGCCTCGCTGCACAACCTGCGCGACGTCGACGTCGACATCCCGCTCGGGGTGCTTGTCGTGCTGACCGGCGTGGCCGGCTCCGGCAAGAGTTCGCTGATCCGCGGCTCGGTGGCCGGCCGGGACGGGGTCGTGCTGGTGGACCAGGCCCCGATCCGCGGCTCGCGGCGGAGCAACCCGGCGACCTACACCGGGCTGCTCGACCCGATCCGCACGGCGTTCGCCAAGGCCAACGGCGTGAAGCCGGCCCTGTTCAGCGCGAACTCCGAGGGTGCTTGCCCCGCCTGCAACGGCGCCGGCGTCATCTACACCGACCTGGCGACGATGGCCGGTGTGGCCGTGACCTGCGAGGAGTGCGAGGGCAAGCGGTTCGAAGCATCGGTCCTCGACTACAAGCTGGGTGGCCGTGACATCAGCGAGGTACTCGCGATGCCGGTGACCGAGGCCGAGGCGTTCTTCAACGGAGGCGAGGCCCGCGTTCCCGCCGCGCACGCGATCCTCAGCAGGCTCGCCGACGTCGGCCTCGGCTACCTCAGCCTCGGCCAGCCGCTGACCACGCTGTCCGGCGGTGAGCGGCAGCGGCTGAAGCTGGCCACCAACATGGCGGAAAAAGGCGATGTCTACGTCCTGGACGAGCCGACCAGCGGCCTGCACCTAGCCGATGTCGAGCAGTTGCTCGGCCTGCTGGACCGGCTCGTCGACTCCGGCAAGTCGGTCATCGTCATCGAGCACCACCAGGCGGTGATGGCACACGCCGACTGGATCATCGACCTCGGCCCTGGTGCGGGGCACGACGGCGGGACGGTCGTGTTCGAGGGCACTCCGGCCGACCTCGTCGCAGGCCGGTCCACCCTTACCGGAGAGCACCTGGCAGAGTACGTGGCATGACATTCGCCACCAAACCCACACTGACTGGCGAAAAGATCGTGCTGCGGCCGTTCACCGATGACGACCTCGCGGTCATTCTCGCGGCGATCCAGGACCCGGACGTGCTCAGGCTCACCGGCACTGTGCACGACGACGAGACTGCCTCGGCACCGATGAGCGCCGAGAAGGAGAAGCAGACCCGCGACTGGTACGCCACCCGCAACCAGCAGACCGGCCGGCTCGACCTCGCGGTCATCGACCGGGCCAGCGGCCGCTGCGTCGGGGAGGTCGTGCTGAACGACTGGTCAGAGGGCAACCAGAGCTGCGGCTTCCGCATCTGGCTCGGTCCTGATGGCCAGGGGCGCGGGCTTGGTACCGAGGCCACCCGCCTGATCGTCGGGTACGGTTTCGGGCACCTGGGCCTGCACCGGATCTCGCTGGAGGTCTACTCCTTCAATCCGCGCGCCAGGCGCGCCTACGAGAAGGCCGGCTTCCGCGCCGAAGGCGTGCTGCGGGACGCGCTGCGCTACAACGACCAGTGGATCGACGCGACCGTGATGTCGATCCTGGCTCACGAGTGGGCCGGCCGTGGTGCGGAGCCAGCCGGGTGACGGCGGCCCCGCACC